>JAJQBC010000150.1 GCA_021203465.1 Lachnospiraceae bacterium
ACGGCAGGCTGTTCCGGTTTCCGGGACGAATAAATTCTGTGAACTGTAGTTCCGCTTCGGCTTGCGATTTTTTTGTGAGCGTAGAATCAGGAAACGGAAAACGCGCGGCACGGGATAGGTAAAGATACCACCGGACACCTTGCGCGTGAAAAAAACAGAACGTAGCTCGCAAAAAACACAGGCGGCGCGTTGCGCCGCCTATGTCTGGTTTCTGTGTGCTTATTCTGCCGCTCAATCGAGCGAGCTGATGATTTTTCCGACGTACTGCGCGAGCTTCGTCAAATCGCTTGCGTCCACATCTCCGTCGCCGGTCACGTCCGCGTTAGCAAGATATGCTTCATCTTCTATCGTTTCCACCTTGCCGACGTGCCGGGCGAGAATCGTCAGATCGCCTGCGTCCACCTCGTCGTCGCCGTTCAGGTCGCCGAGGGTGGTGGCATCAGTGCCGCCGCTGCTGTCACCGCCTGTATCAGTGCCGCCGGTATCTTCTGTATCCCCAGTATCACCGGTATCACCGTCATCGTCATCGTCGGTGTCGCCGGTATCGTCCGGTTCCTCCTGCTCATCGGACTTCTCCTTCTCCTCGTCCTGTTCGTCGGAATCGTCGAAGTCGGTTCCGACGGAACCGGTGGTGCCGGTGGTAATATTTAAGTAAGGATAAGCATCCACGCCGATGGTCTGGCGCCACACCTGAGAGCCGTCGTTCAGCAGGGACAGCGCCGTACCGTTGGCAAACTCCGCGGCGGTCAGGGCTGTGCCGTAGTAGGAAATAATCTGATCAGCACTTACCGTATCTCCCAAATAGCAGCAGTTGGTAATTGGATTGAGAATACCATAGTCCCTGCCTGCTATGCTGCCTGCGTGGCTGTATGCATAGTCACCGTAGGGCGCTACGGCGCTGACCATACCAATACTGTAGCAGCCGCTGATTTCACCGTTGTATACTCTGCCCACAACTCCCCCAGCTGTCACGTCCCTCAATGTTGATGTTAGATTAATTGCATTAATATCTCCGCTGTTTTTGCAGTTGAGTGCGCAGCTGCCGCCTGTAACATCTCCTGTGATTCCGCCTACCCATGCCCAACAATCGCCCAATTCTCCGGTAATATAATCGCTGATATTACCGCTGATATCACCACTGTTTTCGCACTCGCTGATTGTACCTGTATTCGTGGTGTGACCGGCAATACCACCTGCAGAAACAAAGCAGTTTCCACTCGTGTTATAAATCGCTGACACGGACGCGCTGACTGTACCGCAGTCCCTGCCTGCTATGCTGCCTGCGTGGCTGTATGCATAGTCACCGTAGGGCGCTACGGCGCTGACCATACCAATACTGTAGCAGCCGCTGATTTCACCGTTGTATACTCTGCCCACAACTCCCCCAGCTGTCACGTCCCTCAATGTTGATGTTAGATTAATTGCATTAATATCTCCGCTGTTTTTGCAGTTGAGTGCGCAGCTGCCGCCTGTAACATCTCCTGTGATTCCGCCTACCCATGCCCAACAATCGCCCAATTCTCCGGTAATATAATCGCTGATATTACCGCTGATATCACCACTGTTTTCGCACTCGCTGATTGTACCTGTATTCGTGGTGTGACCGGCAATACCACCTGCAGAAACAAAGCAGTTTCCACTCGTGTTATAAATCGCTGACACGGACGCGCTGACTGTACCGCTATTCTCGCAGCTGCTGACCGTACTGCTATTTACAACAGCAGCAATGCCGCCCGCATAAGCGTCCTCGTCTGTCGCCATGGCGCTGACTGTACCGCTGTTCTCGCAGTTGCTGACCGTGCTGTTGCTATTTGCATTACCAACAATGCCGCCCGCGTAGGAACGCTCGCCTGTCGCCGTGGCGCTGACCCTGCCGCTGCTCGCGCAGCTGCCGACTGTGCCGCTTGCATCCCCGGCGATGCCGCCCGCATAGGCGCGGCTGTCTGTCGCCGCACCGCTGACAACAGCGCTGCTTTCGCAGTTGCTGACTGTACCGCTGCTGTATACACTGCCCACGATGCCACCGACCCTGCTGTATTCGCCTGTCGTCCCGGCACCGACCGTGCCACTACTCTCGCAGTTGCTGACCGTGCCGGACACGGCGCCCGCAATGCCGCCGACCCGAACAGCCACGCCATCCGCAGCGGAAACGCTGATGCTGCAATCCTTCAGAATGACATTCTCCACGGTGCCGCCGGCCACATAGCCGAACAGGCCGTAATAGCCGCCGTCCGCCGCGTCCGCATTGATGCAGACGCCGGAAACGGCATATCCCTGACCGTCAAAGCTGCCCGTATATCCGCCGGTTTCGCTTTCGCTGTCATAGTTATACCCGATCGGTGTCCACTCATAGCCTTCCGGAATCGCAATATCCACGGTCAGCACCGCGTCCGCGTCCGGCACGGCTTCAGCCACGTCCGTCTGCTCCGTGTCGCCGTTCACCAGCGCGGCAAACCAGAAGAGCTGCCCGATGTTGCTGATTGCATACGCGCCGTCCAGATTTTTCATCGGGGGCTGATAGTAGACGATGCCAAAGGAAGTGGTATAAAAACCGTTGGCATCATAGGTAATGTCTCCCGCCAGCCACGCCAGCGCTGTGGTCGAGAACAGCGCGCAAATCAGACCGGCGGCGAGCAAAATCGTCATGAATTTCTTCAGGTTTCTCATGTGCATAAATCCTTTCCAAATTTTTTTGCCTGCGGAGAAACGCACGCGGCGGCGACTCCACGCCCGCCTCCCCTGCAGGTTGCCGGGTACCACGCCGCAATCGAGGGCGACGGCCGTGTCGGCGGCTGTGCGCCCGCAACGCCGCGAGAGAAGCG
>JAJQBC010000085.1 GCA_021203465.1 Lachnospiraceae bacterium
ATCGCTATGGATTTTTTAGGTGTTCAACTTCATTTTACAATCGACCGAAAAAATTATATGTTTCCGAGGCGACAAAACTACTTCCCTTTACAGCAATGACTATGAGCCGGGCCGTAAAGCAGCTGGAAGCGACTGGTTTGTTTCGTGTGACAAAGGATGGGGTAAACAAGGTTATTGAGTCAGATCATGACCGTCCGGAACTCTACGAAAGGTTAAAAGAGTACCTATCTTCTCCAGTTCGTAAGGCTGGTTACCTGAAAAAAAATGAAGTAAGCAATGAAATGGTTATTGCCGGAGAGACTGTATTGGCAGAGGAAACCATGCTAAATCCGGGCAGAACAGCAACCTATGCTGTTTATGCAAAAGCATTTAACAAAGGATTGCTGATGAATGAACTGGTTGACCCGGATGAACAGGTCAAGGTCGAATTGTGGGAATATGACCCGAGACAGTTTTCCGGCAAAAATATGGCAGACAGGATATCTGTTGCATTATCCTTTTTGGGAAATGAAGATGAACGAATAGAAAAAGCGGTGGAAGAACTACTCGAGGGAGTGTGGACAAACTAATGATATCCTTATATGATAGAGATTTTTTCGAGGAAGCCAGAGTATATAGCTCTGGATGGAGACGCAATTTTAACACCTCTTCCGATTGATGATGAAATATCCAGTCTTTCAGCTATACTGCTGAACGATGCTTATTATGATTTACTGAAAAGCGGACAGGTTGTCATAGATGGTATTCCGGTACTAAAAGAGACTTGTCTTATTCCATTTAAGGCTAAAGCGTGGCTTGATTTGGCAGAGAGAAAAGCAGGCGGCGAGCATGTCGACAGTAAGAATATTAAAAAGCATAAAAACGATGTATTCCGATTGGGGCAGTTAATCACCGCAGATTCGAGACAGAAACTTGGCAAAGAGATTGCAGTCGATATGAAACGATTCCTAGACGAAATGGAAAAGGAAACCATTGATTTGAAGTCTTTGGGTATCAGAAGTTCTGATCAAAAAACGATTATGAGTTTGTTGCATCGTTGCTATGAAATATAGTGAGCTGGTAGAACATGGAATTTCCTGTTTACCTCCATCTTGGATGGTATTGGTAGGAACAAGCAAAAATTGAAATTTCGTGCGTAACAATCATTTTAAATTTCGTAAATTCGTGTAAAAACAGGCAAATATAATTGTAAATTTCGGCGAAGCAGTTTATAATGATAATAGTTCCGAAGAACCGAGATATCGTTAATGTTTTCAAAAGGAACGCATGACGAACAAAAAACAGCAAACATGTGAAAGGAGGAAACAAGATGGCAGTTATGGACGGTTGCGAGAGCAAGTATAAGACACCGGTGCTGGAGGAGCGTGCATGCCCGACCTGCGGAAAAGAGGTTGAGGTGTTCACCGTCGCGGGCAGGATCGTGGAGGATGCCACCTGCGCCTGCGGTTACGTGTTTAAGGCGGAAGAGCAGCAGCCACTGAAAGTCGACAGGCCGGAGGATTAACCTCCGGCTTTCTGTAAAATTTCTGTTAAAGTTCGCCGCATTCATGGACAATCCAAAGTTGTTAAACTATAATATAGAGCAGGTAGTTTTGAATAACTGCAAGAAAGAAAGACAGACTTTGCAGAGGTATCTGCAAAGGGCTGTGTTTCTTTTTGAGAATGGACGAAACAATGTCGGCCATTCGCATGTGGAAGAGAAAGGACTGTCCCTTTATGGACAGTTTCACAGAGGTACATAAGATTGAAAGAGGATAAATACAGGAAACAGACACTGCTCGCGGGAGTCGACGTGGGCTCCACCACGACGAAGATCGTCGCGGTGAATCCGGAGAATGGGAAAATCGTATATTCGGAGTACCGGCGGCACAATGCGGCGCAGGTACAGAGCGTGGCGGATGCGCTGCGGCGGCTTGCGAAGGAGTTCCCGGATGTGAAGCTCCGGCTTTGCCTGACCGGCTCCGGCTCGAAGCTGATCGCGGAACAGCTGGACGTCCCCTTTATCCAGGAGGTCGTCGCGAATTCGCTGGCACTGCGCGAGCAGTACCATCACGTGCGCACTGCGATCGAGCTCGGCGGACAGGATGCGAAGATGATTTTCTTCAAGGAAGACGAAAACACTGGCGTCCTGAATGTGGCGGACATGCGCATGAACGGGAGCTGTGCGGGCGGCACCGGCGCTTTCATCGATGAGGTTGCCTCGATTCTGAAGGTTTCCACGGAGGAGTTTGACGATCTGGCCGCACGCGGAACCTGTGTTTACGATATTTCCGGGCGCTGCGGCGTCTACGCGAAGACCGATATTCAACCGCTGCTGAATCAGGGCATCGCCAAGGAGGATCTGGCGCTGTCAGCTTTCCATGCGATAGCAAAGCAGACGATCGGCGGGCTGGCCCAGGGACTGGACATTGAGAAGCCGGTGATCTTTGAGGGCGGCCCTTTGACCTTCAATCCGACCCTGATCCGAGTCTTTTCTGAACGTCTTGCGTTTTCGGAGGAGGAGGCGATCGTGCCGGAGCATCCGGAGCTGATGGTTGCCTACGGCGCGGCACTGTCGCTGGAACAGATGTACGCGGAGGACACGCGTAGCTTTGACGCTGCGAATCTGATCAGAAAGCTGTCCGAGGAGCAGCTTTCGCTTTCCGGAAGCTCCATCGGCGGCGCGAAGCCGTTTTTTGCCACAGAGGAGGAACGGCGCTCCTTTGAAAAGCGCCATGCGCACAGCGCCTGCTCATGGAAGAAGCCGGAGAGGAGAGAAGTGATCAACGCCTATCTTGGCATTGATTCCGGCAGTACAACGACGAAATTTGTACTGATGGACGAGGACGAGAATCTCCTTGACTCCTTCTATTCTCTCAATGAGGGCGATCCGCTGACTGTCGCGAAGCAGGCGCTGATCGCGATGCGGGACCGCTATCGCGAGGCCGGGGCGACGCTGAACATCATCGCGGCTGGAAGCACCGGCTACGGCGAAATGCTGTTTGCCAAAGCTTTCAACACAGAGTGCCATGCCGTGGAAACAGTCGCGCATGCGCGCGCCGCGGGCAAATATGTGGAGGACGCGACCTTCCTGCTCGACATCGGCGGGCAGGACATGAAGGCGATCTGGCTCGACCATAGCATTATCACGAATATTCTGGTCAACGAGGCCTGCTCCTCGGGCTGCGGCTCCTTCCTGAGCAATTTTGCCTCGTCTTTACATATTCCGATGGAGGAGATCGCCGAGGCCGCCTTTTCCTCGAAAAATCCTGCCGCGCTCGGCAGCCGCTGCACCGTCTTCATGAACAGCAGCATCATCACCGAACAGCGCAACGGACGGCTCCCCGAGGATATCATGGCGGGACTCTGTCGTTCCATCATTGAAAATGTCTTTACCAAGGTCATCCGCATTTCCAATGTGGACTCCCTCGGCGACCGCATCGTCGTGCAGGGCGGCACCTTTGAGAATGACGCGGTGCTCTGTGCGCTGGAACAGTATCTGGGCAAGGAAGTGATCCGCGCGCCGTATCCTGGTATCATGGGAGCGATCGGCGTGACGCTGCTCACGAAGGAGCAGCATCAGCGGCAGGAGAGTAGAAGCAGCTTTATCGGCCTCGATGCGATGGACGATTTCTCCTACACGCGGGAGGCGAACCTGCCCTGTCCTTTCTGCACGAATCACTGCAAGCGCGCGATCGTCCGTTTTTCCAACGGCAATTCCTGGGTCACGAATAACCGCTGCGAGCGCGGCGAAATTCTCGGCGACCCGAAGGATGAGGCGGTGCGCAAAAAGCTGAAGGAGACGAATCAGGGCATGGAATCCGTCCCGAATCTCTTCGATACGAGGGAGAAGCTGCTGTTCCAGGATTATCCGTACCCGCAGCTTGCGCCGCAAAGAGATATCACCATTGGTATCCCGCGCGTGCTTTCCTTCTGGGAGACGATGCCCTTCTGGACGACCTTTTTCCGCTCGCTGGGCTTTTCGGTGCGCATTTCCGACAAGAGCACGCGAAAGATCTATGAGAGCGGACTTTCCGCTGTAACCTCCGATACGGTGTGTTTCCCGGCAAAGCTGGTGCACGGCCACATCCGCAATCTGGTTAAGCACGGAGTCGACCGCATTTTCATGCCGACAATCACGACCGTGACTTCTGAAAATACGGCGGACACGAGCGAGTCGATGTGCGCGATCGTCAAGGGCTACCCGATCGTCGTACGCAATTCCGACAATCCGGAGCGGCGTTGGAACATCCCATATGACGCGCCGCTGTTCCACTGGTACAAGAAGAAGGACCGCAACCGCCAGCTTACCGCCTATATGGAGGAGACTTTTGGCATTTCACAGGCGCTGACCGGGCAGGCCATGGAGGCCGCTGACGCGGCGCAGGAGAGTTTTGAAAGCAGCCTGAAAGCGGAAGGTCAGAAGATCCTCGATGAAGTGACGGCGAAAGGGAGCTATGCCGTCGTGCTGGCCTCGCGCCCCTATCAGAATGACGAGCTCGTCAATCATAATCTGCCGAAGATGTTCACCAGTATGGGCATCCCTGTGCTGACTGCGGATTCGCTGCCTGAGGTGACGAAAGTTGACTTGAGCATGAGCCGCCTCGATATTGTCAATAACTACCACGCCAGAATGCTGTCCTCGGCTATATTGGCAGCCAAAAGTGAGCATCTCGAATATGTCCAGATCGTGAGCTTCGGCTGCGGCCACGACGCCTATCTCTCCGATGAGATTATCCGTCTGATGAAGGAAATTTCCGGAAAGACTCCGCTTGTCCTCAAGCTCGACGAGAGCGATATTCAGGGACCGCTGCGCATCCGCGTGCGCTCCTTCATTGAGACGGTGGAGATGAGCAGGCGACAGCATCCGGATCTGGCCGTGCAGGATCTTCACGATCCCTATCCGACCAAGTTTATGAAGGCGGATAAGAGGGAAAAAATTATTCTTGTGCCGAACACTTCTCATGCTTTTTGCCGGGTGATGTCGGCAGCCTTCGCGAGCCAGGGGCTGTGCACCGTGCCGCTCGATGTCGGACGCGAGGAGGCAATCCGGCTTGGTAAGAAATATGTACATAACGATATCTGTTTCCCGGCGCAGATCGTCATCGGCGAGATCCTGGCCGCGCTGCGCAGCGGAAAATACGACGGGCAGGACGTCGCGGTGGCAATGGCGAAGTACATCGGCGACTGCCGCCTGACACACTACAGCGCGCTGCTCCGCAAGGCGCTCGACGATGCCGGTTATGCTGATGTGCCGATTGTCACAAACGACGACGCGGATTCCCATCATCTGCATCCGGGCTATAAGATGAGCATCGGCGCGTCGGTGCTGCTCGCGGAGTCCATGCCGATGATCGACGCTCTGGAAGAGCTGTTGCGCAAGATTCGTCCTTATGAGACCGTGCCCGGCAGCGCGAACCAGGCCTTTGAGGAGGCGATGGACGCGCTGGTGGACGGCATGTATCACGGCGTCCACGGCACGAGAAAAGGCTTCAAAAAAGCGATCGAAATCATGAAGCGCGTAGAATACGACCGCAGCAATCCGAAGCCGCGCGTGCTGATCGTGGGAGAGTATCTGCTGAACTTCCACCCGGGCGCGAACCACGACATTGAGGATTACCTTGAGAAAAACGGCTTTGAGATCATCGAAGCAAAGATGACCGACGTGATCCGCAAGACCTACTTCTATCAGGGTGCGCAGATACGGGAATATCATCTTGACCGTCCTCTAGACAAAAAGGTCTGGTTTAAGACGGTCGATGTTGTGTTCAACTGGGCGCACAATATAACCGATTCCATCGCGAAGGAGCATCCGCTTTACGAGCCGGCCTGCCGGATGCAGGATCTGGTGAAGGAGAGCGATCCGATCATCCATCATACCTTCGACGCGGGCGAGGGAGTGCTGATCCCGGGCGAGATCCTGCACCACGCGAAGCATGGCTGCAAAGCCTTTATCATCCTGCAGCCCTTTGGCTGCCTGCCAAACCATGTCGTCGGGCGCGGTATCGCGAAGAGGCTGAAAGAGCTCTACCCAAACGTACAGATCCTGCCGCTGGACTACGATCCGGACGTGAGTTTCGCGAATATTGAGAACCGTCTGCAAATGCTGATCATGAACGCGCGGGTCGCGGAGGAGGAGAGCAGGCGGGAAAATGAGATGGAGCAGGAGAGCCAGCAACGCGGCGCGTGATGCCCCTGCATTTTCTCCTTTGATATTGTACACAAAGAGCTTCATGGCGCAATGTCCGCCTGTCAAAACCCGGCATTCTGCGGACATACATGCAACTGGCCGAAAAATAAGATTACCCGACTGTTCTGAATTCTAAGTGCAGCATAAACAATTGTTGTAATAACTGGATATAGAAATCATGAGTGTATTGTGTATTGGCTCTGCGGTGATCGACATCACTGCCCATCCCGTGGAAGCCAACGTGATATGGAAAGAAAAACAGCGAATATCCGATATCCGTATCCTTCCGGGCGGCGACGCGGTGAACCAGAGCATTCATCTGGCCGCACTCGGCTCTGATGTGTATCTCTGTGGCTGCGTCGGAGACGACCAGAATGGGCAGCTGCTCGAGGACGCTCTGCGTAACCGCGGCGTCGACACTCGTTTTCTGCGCCGGAAAAAGGATTTTCAGACCACTGCTTCTCTTGTTCTTGTAAATGGGGTGGGAGAGCGTCATACCTTCTCCGTAAAGGGCGCACATAGTACACTCTGCAAAGAAGATCTGCCGCGTGAATTTCCTGCGGCCTGTCAGGCAATCTCCCTGGCAAGCCTGTTTTCCATGACGCAGTGGGAACAGGACGGCCTGACGGAATATTTGAAGCAGGCAAAAGAAAATGGGATTCTGGTTTTCGCGGACCTCGCCTCTGACAAGTTCGGACAAGGTCTTTTCGGAATCCGGCCATTTCTTCCCTATATTGACTATTTTCTTCCCAGTCTCTACGACGCGATGCCCATGACCGGCACGAACGATGCAGAATCCGTAGCAAGGGTTTATCATGACCTTGGCGTCCGCCATGTCATCATCAAGTGCGGCGAGAAGGGCTGTTTTTGTCTGGATGATACCTTTTCCGGCTGGATACCGGCGGTTCCCGTGAAGCCTGTCGATACGACCGGTGCGGGAGACTGCATGGTCGCAGTCTTCCTGACAAGGATTCTGGCGGGTGATCACTTTGCCGATGCCTGTCGCTACGCCTGTGCGGCGGCATCCTACAGCACATTGTTTATGGGGGCTTCGCAGGTCACGCTCAGTGAGCGGAAAATACGCGAATTTATATCAGAGCAGGCCAAATAGTATACATAATATATTTATGTGCATTTATTGCTGCGCATCCGTCTTTTTTTCACGCAGTTGCACAATATTCGCGGCTCTGCGTTTATTTTCCTCCTTCATCGCCGCATAATGCTTCCGCGTCGTATTGACGTTCTTATGACCAAGCACGTCTGCGACCAGATAAATATCGCCGGTTTCCTGATAAAGCGCCGTGCCATAGGTGCTGCGCAGCTTATGAGGCGTAATTCTCTTCGCCGTGGCGGTAGAAGCGTATTTCTTTACAAGACGCTCAACAGAACGGACAGTAATTCTCGTGTTGTTCTGCGAGATGAACAACGCGTTTTCATGCCCTTTTTCCGGCTTCATCGTAAGCCGCTCATCGAGATAATTGCGCAGTACCTCCTCGGTTTCCTCACCAAAATAAACGATATCCTCATTTCCGCCTTTGCGGATCACACGCATGGCGCCATTATCAAAATCAAGATCCGAAATATCCAAACCGACCAGTTCCGTTACTCGAACACCTGTTCCCAGCAGTGTGACAACGATCGCCAGATCACGGATTTTATTCTTCTGATGCCAGACTTTTTGCTGTTTGGAAAGCTTTTCTCCGGATTCTATGTTGTCGATCAGCTGGGCGACCTCATTTGCGTCCAAACGGATGATGTTTTTCTCCTTGACCTTCGGAACATCCACGACAGACGGTGCGTTTTTTTCAATGATACCTTTTTTGTGATAATACCCAAAAAAAGTATTCAGCGTTGCCAGTTTGCGCGCCTTTCCCTCCGCATGGTTCCGAAAGATCTGGCCGTCCTTCTCATAGGATGTCAGAAACGACAGGTATTCCTCGATATCAATAGGCTGAATATCGTCGAGGATTGAGACCGGAAGAGTCCGTATGTCTTTATCTCGGAAATAAGGATTTTCCGTCTTCAGGAAATAAAAAAACGTGCTCAAATCATATGCGTAATTACGCCGTGTGTTCGTCGCCTTTTTGATTTCCATTGCAATGAAAAAATCCTTTGTGAATGCCGGAAGTTCCCGCATCAATTCTCGAAGCTTATGAATATTTTTATCATCCATCTGTTCATGATATGAAAGATATGTTGACATTGAAATCACCTTTTCCAAAAATATTTTTATAGCTATAGATATATTCTAATCTGCAAACGTCTAAAATTCAAATTATTTTGTGTTGGCGACGCTATCGTGTCGTAAAACTGCCATTTTGCGACACGTTTAATATATCACACTCTCTCTTGTTATACAAATAAAACTGTGAATTAGCACTTCGATTAATAGTTTGCTCAAAAAAAGTGCCTGTTCCGAATTGTTATGAAACAAGCACTTCTTTCGTTTACATTTTTTTATGATTCCGTTTTCTCTTTTTTATACAGATAAAACTGATTCCGCCGCATGCCATTGCTAACAGCGCACCCCACAGAACCAGGTTACTTGTGTCCCCAGTCGGGACGCTGCCACCGGTTGCGATGGTCTCCGATGTGCTGTCCGAAGAGCTACTGGACGAGCTCGATGAACTGCTACTGGACGAACTGGATGAGCTGCCCGATGTCGAGCTGCTGGTGCTGATTTCATCCCATGCCACCGCGATCGGGGAAAGTCCTGTCACTGTTATCTGAATGCCGTCATCCGTCTTTGTAACTGTCGGATTTTCTGTATCCCCCGGTGTCTTTCCGAAGTCCTTCGTCGTGAACATATGGGTTGCGGCGAAGTTATAATTGTCCTTATCCGTCCCATCTGGGTACGGCAGAACGATGGTTAATCCGCCTGACGGGAAGTTACTTGCTGTTGCTTCCTGCCATGTCGCCCCACCGTCATCACTGACCATCAGGGTTACATCGTAGATGATCGTGTTCCCCTCCGGGTATCCGCACTGCTTGATCAGGATGGATTTCAGTGTTGTGGTAATCTCGTCCACCGTATCAAGGGACTCGATGTCCTTCAGCCCGTCCGGAACCTCGTCCAGCCCCACTTTGATGAGGAGCATGTGGTCGAGTCCGTCCGTAAACGTCTGCTCCGGCAGCTCGGTCAGTTCCCACTCGCTGCTTACATAGAAAGACCAATATGCATACAGGGTATGGTCCTCTTTCACAGAGACAGTGGTATCGCTGGTTACCAGGGTGCCGCCGCCATCTTCTTCGGTGTACCAGCCCTCGAACATGTAGCCAGCCCTTACCGGATCGCCGGGCAGGGTCCCGTATTCCTTGCCATAATTGACAGTAATTGTGTCATATTCCCCTCCCTGCCCGTCATCAAATGATACGGTGTAAGAAGGTGCAACTGTTAATTCCAGGTATGCCGATGTTTCGTTTGCCTGGACAGCATAATCAAGGTTATCTGAAACAATACAATCAACGGCTTCAGCATAATAACTTGTACCCGTCTCTGCGACAGTGATCTCTACTGCATTATCATCATCTGGGACATCTTTTGTTGTAATTCCGATAGAAGCACCATCCAACGCGTCTGCAAGTGTAATATACGCCTCCGAAGGCAGATAAACATTACTCGTACTGGAATCTGCCGTATTATCCTTAACTGTTGGTGACCCTGACACATTCATGGTGCCGCTAAGATACACTCCACCACCAAGGCTTTTTGCCGTGTTGCCGGAAATTTCGCCGCCGCTCATAGTTAAGATGGCGCGGGAATCCATACACACCCCGCCGCCTCTTTCGGTTGCTGTATTCCCCGAAATCGTGCCGCCACTCATGGTAAACGACGCTCCACTGGTAATCAATACGCCACCACCGTCTTCGTTGGCCGTGTTGCCGGAAATCTCGCCGTCGCTCATCACTAATGATGCACTATAGTCACCACCGATAAACACGCCACCGCCCCAGGCAAGGTATTCGCCGCCGGTAGCTGTGTTGCCGGAAATGGTACCGCCGTTCATGTACATTGTGGCTCCGCTATGGATATGCACACCGCCGCCGTTTTGTGACGTGTTGCCGGAAATCGTGCCGTCGTTCATGGTAAAGGTACCGGGGTAACCGCTGCTCCGCCCGATGACATACACACCGCCGCCTGTGCCGGCTGCCGTGTTGTTGGAGATCGTGCCGCTGTTCATGGTAAAGGTGCCACCGTATGCATTGCTCATCCCCACACCGCCGCCGTCGTTGGCCGTGTTGCCTAAGATGGTGCCGCCGTTCATGGTAAAGGTGCCGAGATTCATACCTACACCGCCGCCGTAGCTGTCGTCGTCGGTTGCGCTGTTATTGGAGATAGTACCCCCTTCCATGGTAAAGGTGCCGCCATCGAGATACACGCCGCCGCCACCGCTTCCGGTGGCCGTGTTGCCGGAGATGGTGCCGCCGTTCATGGTAAAGATTCCCCGTTCGCTCATTTCCACGCCGCCGCCGCTTCCGGTGGACGTGTTGTCGGAAATCGTGCCGCCGTTCATGGTGAACACGCCAACCACATACACGCCAGCGCCGTGCTTTGCGTTGGTGTTGCCTGAGATGGTACCACCGTTCATGATGAAGGTACCGGGGTCTTCCTCGGCCTCTCTGGCGACATACACACCTGCGCCGTTAGCTTCGCTATCACTTCTACCACTATTATTCGCAATCGTACCGCCGTTCATGGTAAAGGTAGCGCCGATGCCTACAAATACACCGCTGCCGTAGCCAGTTGAGTTGCCTGTAATGGTGCCGCTTTCCATGGTAAAGGTGCCGTTGGTTTTGACACACACGCCGCCTCCCTGGTTGTCGGTGCCATTACCCGTCCCTCCTGTGACCGTACCGGTCCCGTCGGTGCTGCTGTCTTTCAGCGTCAAGGTGCCTTCCACAACGATGACAGAGTAGTATTTTCCCTGTTGGCTCTTTGCGGTCAGGGTATGACCGGCCAGATCCAATGTAATATTACAGCCAGATTCTATCGCGATGCTTTCATTTACATCATCCAACAACTTTACTGTATCGCCGGACTCTGCATCTGCAATAGCATCGGAAAGCGTTGAATAGGTGGTTCCGTCAATCTCCGCTACGTCATCCTCTGATGCAAGGGAAACCGCCCCGCTGAAATAGTCCAGGATATCCCACAGATCGTCGATGTTCGATACCAGTTCCTGGTCCTCTTCCGACAGCTCGTAATATGCATCACAAATATCCGACGCCTGTGAGTAGACCTCGTTCAGCTCGTCGGTATTCATCTCGGAGATTTCATCCACAGTCGGCAATTCGTTAATCAATGCCTCTATCTCGCAAATCGCACACTCGTCCGCGTCATAGCCATGACTACAAACTTCAGCAGCGCTGCCAAGCAGCGAGTTGACTGTATCTGCCGATTCCGTAGTTTCACTTGACTCCGCAGTCTCATCCAGCTCACCGTTTTCTTCCGTCTCGTCTCCTGTGTCATCCTCTGTCAATTCCGTCTCCTGCGTCTCCACCAAATCTTCAGCCGCTTCTTCGTCATCTGCAGTTCCTTCACCGGCAGCGTCAGCTTCCTCAGCACTCTCCTCGACAGATTCTGTGTTTTCTGTTCCCTCTTCCGCTGCCAATGCAGATGGTGCGATCTGGGAAAATGCCATGGTGAACACCAGAATTGCTGCTAATACCCTTCTCCTTGTTTTCATTTTATTTTACGCCCTCCTTTTATGACTCGCCTTTCTTACCGAACTATTTATATAAACAGAAAAAGGCGTGTCCCGTCCATGGAGACTCCACGGGCGAAACACACCTTTCAAAATAGTCCACATCTTTCGGGGAATGAGAAAAGCAGACAGTTTTACTCTGTCTGTCTGTCTGTCTGTCTGTCTGTCGAAATTGTAGATTCAAATTTCATTTCTGTCTACTCCGAATTGCGCTCAGCTTTCATACTTGCTTTTGTCAAATAAACACATTTTTATTGTAACAAATGTACACTCCTGCCGCAAGCATTTTGTGAACTTATATTTTCGTACTTATATTTTCGTACCTGACCCGGAAATCTGGAAAACGGCAATGCATCGGCTGTCGCCTTTACATTGAAAATATGTTATTTGCATTTTAACAGGAATCTTGCTAAAATACGGGAAGTGATGGAAACGAAAGGAATGTTTATTATGAAATCATCTGCTGATCTGCGCACGTCACTGCGCGCGATTGACCATAAAGGATATCCAGCCTACAAATCGCTCGCCGGGGCTTATCAGTTTGGAAATCATATGCTGTCGATCGACCATGTACAGGGCGACCCTTTCACGTCCCCCTCGGCGCTTCATGTGGAAATTCTTCATAAAAACGCTGGCTTTCCTGCGGTATACTATGAGAAGGACTGTTCGCGTATCGCGCTGCAGGACTATCTGACTAGAAAATTCGCCGCACAGTTCGAGGAATTCAATTTCAAGGCCAAAGGTTCCGGGAAAAGCGGTCTGCTCTCCATCTCCCACTGCGGCCAGGAGGTTCTGGAGCGCAGCGCCTGTGAGATTCGTGCCGACCGCATCATTGCGCGCTTTCACGTCGGCTTTCCGGCCTTCGGACGCACGATCAACGCCGGAGAACTGGAATGGATTCTCTTTGACTTTCTGCCGCGCTGCGTAGAAAACAGCTTTTTCTTCCGTAAGCTTGACACGAAGAAGGTGGAGACGGCAGTTCATCTGGCGGAGGATCAGGCCGCCCTGCGGCAGCTTCTGAAGGAAAACCAGCTCGCGGCTTTTGTGGCGAACGGTGCGATCCTTCCACGGAAAAGCGGCGTCTCTGATCTGCCGATGAAGGACAGCGTAGCCTTCTCCTCTCCTGCTTCCATGGAGCGAACTTTCCGGCTCCCGCACCGCGGCGAGATCACGGGAATGGCGATCCCTCAGGGAATCACACTGATCGTGGGCGGCGGCTACCATGGAAAATCCACACTGCTCGAAGCGCTGCAGACCGGCGTCTACAATCATATTGCGGGGGATGGACGTGAGTTCATCATCACAGATGACATGGCGGTGAAGCTGCGGGCTGAGGACGGCCGCTCGATCCGGAATGTAGACATCTCCATGTTCATCAATGACCTGCCGAACAAGAAGGATACCCACTCCTTCTCCACCCCGGATGCCAGCGGCAGCACCTCTCAGGCGGCGGGCGTTATCGAAAATATCGAGGCCGGTTCCCGTCTGTTTCTGATTGACGAGGATACCTCCGCCACGAATTTCATGCTGCGCGACGACTTTATGCAGCAGGTGATCAGCAGGGAAAAGGAGCCGATCACGCCGTTTCTGGAACGCGCCCGCGATCTCTATGAGAAGGCAGGCATCTCCACAATCCTCGTCGCGGGCAGCTCAGGTGCTTTCTTCTATATTGCGGACAAGATTCTGCAGATGGACTGCTATCGTCCGGTAGATATCACAGACCGGGTGAAGTCCATGTGCGCGGATCACAAGGAACCCCGCACGCAGGCGCCCGGCTTCCGGCTTCCGGACAATGGCCGTACTCTCCCGCCCTTTTTCAGAAAAGCCGTCCGCACAGACCGTCGCGGCGCAAGACCCGGAACTGACGCACGTCACGAGCATATGAAGATAAAAACATATGGGAAAGATTCCTTTTCTCTGGATAAAGAAACTGTCGATTTGCGCTATGTGGAGCAGCTCGCGGATTCTGAACAGACGAGCGCTCTGGCGCATCTATTGTGCTATAGTCTGGAACAGCTGACAGACGGAAAAAAGACTGTGCAACAGACTGTACAGCTTCTCATGGATTTGCTCGACCGAAAAGGCTGGGAAGCATTCTGCGGCTCCTATGTACCCTGCGGCCTCGCTAAACCCAGAATACAGGAGCTGTATGCCTGTCTGAATCGTTTTCGAGGATGATCGCAGGCTATTCATATGTCTGAGATTTGATAATTCTGAAAACGCAGTTCTATGATAAGGTACAGCGGGCGGGATCTCCTGCCCGCTGTTATTTTAACTCAGACGAGTAATAAGGTACAATCAGCTTCTGACCGGACACAATACTGCTGTCTCCCATATGATTGAGCGACATGACTTCACTGATATAATCGCCCCTGCTGGCATAATGCGCCGCATCCATATATTCATCAGCGATCGACCACAGCGTATCGCCCTTCTCAATCTCAATACTCGTGTAATATTTATAATTTCCCTCAGAAGTCGGCTCCTGCGCCCGGGTCAGCAGCGTCCCGAAACCGACGCCAATTACAAAAATCAGAATCAGTGTGGCGGCGAGCAGTATGAGCATTCTCCTTCTCTCCCGCTTCTGCTGCTGAATCGCCCTGTCTCTCCGATTTTTCCTGATATATTCCCTCTCCTCTGCTTTCGCTGCGTACACTCTTCTCACTCCTCTCCAAACGTCTGTTCCAAACATTTGTTCTCTTTTCTGAATCATAGCACCAGAACAAATGTTTGTCAATATAAAAATCGAAAATTTGTTCGATTTTTTGCGCTGGAAATATCTGATCACCTGTGGTAAGATAGACAAGTAAAAACGCGAGGAGGAATGCGCTTTGAAAAAGACAAACCAGCTGACGCTGTCTGCAATGTTCTTTACAATCGGACTGATTCTACCGTTTCTGATCGGACAGATTCCTGCAGTCGGGCAGATGCTTCTCCCGATGCACATCCCAGTGTTGCTCTGCGGCCTGATTGTGGGCTGGAAATATGGCCTTGCAGTCGGCTTCCTTCTTCCTCTGATGCGCGGAGTTCTCTTTGGCATGCCGGTGCTCTTCCCAAATGGAATCGCGATGGCTTTCGAGCTGGGAACGTATGGCCTTGTCGTCGGATTCCTCTACGGACATTCCCGCTGGCAATGTGTGAAAGCGCTGTACCGCTGCCTGATCGCGGCAATGCTCGCGGGACGGCTGGTCTGGGGCGTCATCCGCACGCTGTTGATCCTTCCGGGCGGAGGCGCCTTCACCTGGGGGATGTTTCTGGCCGGATCTTTATTGAATGCGATTCCCGGCATTATTCTGCAGCTTACCCTGATTCCGGCCATTATGGTTGCACTGAATCGGGCGAAAATTGTTCCATTTCATAAAGAACCGTCACTGCGCGGGGAGACTGGACACTAGTCATGGAGATAATCAAAGAAAAAATAATACAGGAAATTTCGTCCTTGCAGGCCGACAAAGGGCGGTTGCTAGTCGCGATTGACGGAAGATGCGGTTCCGGCAAGACGACGCTGGCCGGGCTTCTGCAAAAAGAACTCGCCTGTGAACTGATTCATATGGATGACTTTTATTTAAGGCCGGAGCAACGGACTGCGCAGCGCGGGGCGGAACCGGGCGGAAACGTGGATTATGAACGTTTTCTCGAGGAGGTGCTGTTACCGCTGCGTGCCGGACAGACATTTCGTTATCGGCCTTTTGACTGTTCTATCTGGGATTTCAAGGAAGCGATTACTGTGGTTCCGGGCGCGGTGACACTCATAGAAGGCTCTTACGCCTGTCATCCGACGCTGTATGCCTATTATGACCTGCGGGTTTTTCTGACAGTGAATAAAGAGACGCAGGCGCAGCGGATCCTGCTGCGCGGCGGTGAAGAAAAAGCCGCACAGTTTCGTGACCGTTGGATTCCGCTCGAAGAGCGCTACTTCTCTTCCGTGCCGGTTGCGGAGCGCTGCGAGCTGAGATTCGACACATCACGCGCGATTCGTCCGGAAAACCGGGACTAGAATGATTTATTAAAAACGAAAGATGGGAGATATTATGAGAACATTATATCTGGAATGTTTCTCCGGCATCAGCGGAGATATGACAGTCGGAGCGCTGCTCGATCTTGGCGCCGACGAGAGCGCTCTGCGAAAAGTGCTTGAGAGTCTTCCCGTTCAGGGATTCGAGATCAAAATCAGCCGGGTGAAGAAATCCGGTCTTGACGCCTGCGACTTTGATGTGATACTTGATTCGGAGCATGAAAATCACGACCATGACATGGCATATCTTTATGGCGGTTCGCAGGATCTTTCTCATGTTTGTGACGATGAGCGGAATCATGCTCATCATCACGACAATCATGAGCACAGCCACGAAAATTGTGAACATTGTCACGATAATCACGAACACGGGCATATTCATGAGCATGCCTCCGATCACAGTCACAACGTTCATGACCACGGTTATAGTCACCACGTGCATGAACATCGAGGCCTTGCGGATATCATGGACATTCTGGATCATGCGCAGCTCACGGATCGCGCCCGAGCGACTGCGAAAAGGATTTTCACGATTCTCGGCGAGGCGGAGGCGAAGGCACACGGCACGACGCTCAAAGAGGTGCATTTTCATGAGGTCGGCGCGGTCGATTCGATCGTGGATATCATATCCGCCGCGGTCTGTCTCGACAGTCTGGACGTGCAGGAGGTCATTGTCTCTGTGCTCTACGAGGGCTGCGGCACGGTGCGCTGCCAGCACGGCGTTCTGCCTGTGCCGGTTCCGGCGGTCAGCAATATTGCCGCGGCTCAGCATCTGAAGCTACACCTCACGGATCTGCGCGGCGAGTTTGTGACGCCCACCGGCGCGGCGATCGTGGCTGCGGTACGGACGTCTGATACCCTGCCGGAAGAGTTCACGATCGAGCGCATCGGACTTGGCGCCGGAAAACGCAGCTACGAGGGAGCTTCCGGGCTACTGCGCGCGATGCTTATCTCAAAGTCCTGATAACATCCGAATTAGGAGGGCTTCACATCGTCTTCCTTGATTTCGGCCTCCTGCCCCTCAAGTCCCTTGCGTTACCATATCCGCCGCAAACAGCGCCGCTCCCAGCGCGCCGCAGAGCTGTGACTTTTCACTGATCACGAGTCTGGTGCCGAGGCGCTCCTCGAGCGTCTTCACCAGACCGCGATTCCGCGCTACGCCGCCGGTCATCATATATTTCTCCTCTCCACCTACGCGCTTCACGAGCGAAGCTGTCTTCGCCGCGACCGCCTTGTTGAGCCCGTGGACGATATCGTCCGTCGACTTATTCTGCGCCACGAGCGAGACGATCTCCGACTCCGCGAAGACCGTGCACATGCTCGAGATCGTGATATCTTCCTTATAAGTAAGGCCGACTTCGCTCAGCTCGTCGAGGCTCATCTCCATCGTCCGCGCCATCATCTCCAGAAAGTGCCCGGTTCCGGCCGCGCATTTATCATTCATGACAAAATTTTTGACCGAGCCATCCTCTCCGAGGCGAATCACCTTGCTATCCTGTCCGCCGATATCGATGACGGTACGCACCTCCGGATCGAGGAAATGGGCGCCTCTCGCATGGCAGGTGATCTCCGTGATGCTGCGATCTCCGACCTCGATCGCAGAGCGTCCATATCCGGTCGTCACGACCGAGTCAATATCCTCCCTCGAAAGAGAGACTTCCTTCAGTGCCTCCTCGAGTGCCCGCTCCGCACCGAGCGCCGCACCCGCCCCGGTCGGCATGATGACCTCCGCGACAATATCCAGATTTCGATCCAGAATGACCACGTCCGTGCTTGTGGAACCGCTGTCAATTCCGGCAAAATACCCTTTTCCCATATTGTTCTCCTTCTTCTCTCCTATCTCAGGCGTCAGACTCTCGGCGAATGCTTCCAGCCGCGTCGAAAGCTGTCCGCTGCTCTGCAGCGTGTAGTCCGATTCGATCTTCAAAAGCGGCACATCCGTGTGGTTTTTGATATCTGCATATTCAAAGCTGTAAAAATCGCAGAATTTGACGGTGTGATAGATAATACCGCGCAGTGAAGGATCCTGATAGAGCTGCTTTCGCCCTGTACTGTCCAACATCCGCATGCAGGGCAGCTGGGTAAGCAGTTCCCCCGCGTACCAGTCCATCAGCTCCTCAAAATCGAGTTCCCGCGGCAGCTCTCCTGCCCCGACGGAGCGGTTATTTACACAGGATTCATTGACGACCGGCAGCGGCATCGCGCGCTCCGTCATACGGAAGAGTTCCTCTCCCATCCGCGCGCCAAGCACGGCCAGATGCGGTTCGCTCATGCGCTCCTTCGGCGCAAAGGCCCGGAAAAAAGCATCCTTATCAAACGCAGTCCCGCGATACGCGCTGTAAGCCGTGGCCAGCTCCTTCAGCTGCGCGGCGACACGCTCCCGGCTGCACGAACCCTCGTCAAAATGCAGCATATCAATCATATAGAGGAAATCCATCTGTCCTGTGTCTTCGAGAATGTCGTAGACACTGCGGATCGTGTCGCAACAGTTGACAAGGACGAGTTCCTTGATTCCTCCTGCAAGTACCTGCTCCAGCACCGCCTTGCCAAAGCCACAGAGATTCGGGTGTGCAATCTGCTCTGCACGCTCGAAGCCCTCCGGCATATGGTTCAGATTTTCGCACTCGCCCCCGAACGCGGCGAGCAGCTCAATCGGCGTATATTTACAAATATAATAAGTCTTATTCATCGGCTTTTTCCTCCAGCATCTCGAGAAAGGCTTCCAGTCTGGTGGCAGTCTGTCCCTCGCCGCCGTGGCTGCGGTCGCAGCCGTCCCCATCCAAAATCAGAAGCGGCAGGCCGTTCTCTTCGAATCGCTTCTTCGCGAGCCGCGAGCCGCCCAGCGTGTGCTTACAGCCCCAGTGGTTGAACCAGACCACGCCGTCCGCTCCCGCCTGCCTGGCGTGCTTTAGTCCCATCTCGATCCGGCGCGAATTGTCCCCGCTCAGGGCATGGTAGACAAGCCGCATCGCCATATCCTCATAGGGGTCGTCCGCGTGCTGTGTGACATCAATCGTCTGCGCGAATTCGCAGCCCACGATCTGTACATTTTCCTTGAGACAGAGCGCGTCACGCACGGCCCGTGACCAGAAAGGAATGGTGTGCATCCAGTAGATGCGCGTTCCTTTTGCGGGCGGCGCGCTCTCTAAATCTTTCAGAAGCATCTGAGCATAGCGCTCCTCCTCCTTCGTGCCGAGCAGTACAAGGCTCGTCATGCCGCCGTAGAGCGGGGTGACGAGATCAGAGGGGACATATTTATCCGCGCGCGCTGACTGATAGCGGTCGAGAAGGTCAAGCGTGCGCCTGCCGCGCGCCACTCTTTCGCAGAGCGCGTCCTCAGAAATCCGTTTTCCCGTATGCTTTTCGACAAAGGATTTCATATGGCGAAGCTGATCCGCCACATAAATTACATTTTCCCGGTTCTGTTTTGTGGGAACATCGATCACGAATGATGGAACCTGATAAAACTCCGCCAGATGGCGGAAGGTCAGCAGGTTCGCATCGCAGGCGAGATTCGTATAGACGATGCAGCGCGGCTTCGGCAGAAGCCCGGTCTGCGCCGCGCCGATAAAGGTCTTATGATAGCTGCAGAGTGTCTCGGAAATGCCGCTGTCCTCCGCATTCTGCAGGAACAGCCGCTCCGCGCGCGAGGCGGAAATATAGCAGGAAAAAGCCTCCACATTATAGGGGTGAAGGCCGGCCTCCTGCAGCAGCTCACAGGGCGTGAAAACGCTGACCATGACGGAATTGTCCGGGTCTTTCAGCGGCGCAAGCATCGTATCCATCATGAGCTGCGCGAGGTACTGATCCGCCGGGTACAGCCTTTTGTCCGGCTGATAACGAAATTTCAGATTCTGCGCGCTCCAGCCGAATGTAAGAAGGCGGCGTGCTCGCTCAGGCGAGCCGCCGCTCCATTTTTCAATATATTTTCCAAAGGTTTCCGTAATATCCAAGCTGTCCACCCACTCTCCTGTCTTTCAAACGCTACTATTGTAGCAGAAAGCGGGCTGGCATTCAAGCCTATTCTACGTCCTGCAGTGCCGCGAGATCCTCCTCGCCCGTGCGGACCTTGACGACCTTGTCCACGCTGTAGACGAAGATCTTACCATCGCCGATATGGCCGGTGTAGAGCGCCTTCTTGGCAGCCTCGATCACCGTGTCGACCGGAATATTTCCGACGATGACTTCGACCTTCACCTTCGGCAGCAGGGTGGCGTCGATCTCAACGCCGCGATAGCGCTCGCCAGCACCCTTCTGCACGCCACAGCCCATGACCTGCGTCACGGTCATGCCGGTCACGCCGATGTCGTTCATGGCCTTCCGCAGCACATCATAGCGGGACAGACGCGCGATAATCGACACCTTGTATATACCGTTCGCGGAAACCGGAGCCTGCACCACCTTGACCGCGGCATCCTTCTGTGCCTCGGAAGCCGTCACGTAGTCGTCGCTGCCAAGCAGGGTATTCTCGTTCACCTCCATCGTCATGGTGTTCGAGATATCCATGATGCTGAAGCCCGCGTAGGCGGACGGCAGACCATGCTCGGTCGCGTCGAGTCCGATAATCTCCTCCTGCTCGGAAACGCGCAGCCCGAAGATCGCCTTAATGACCAGGAAGGTGATCGTGATGGTCACGGCTGTCCAGACAGCCACCGCCGCAAAGCCAAGCAACTGCATACCAAGAAGGGAGAAGCCGCCGCCGTAGAACAGGCCGACCAGCGTGTCGTTCCCCGGCGCGCTCGTGGTCGCGAAAAGGCCGACTGCGATCGTTCCCCAGATACCGTTCAGGCAGTGCACCGCCACCGCGCCGACCGGATCGTCGATATGTAATACATTGTCAAGCAGCCATACGCCGAACACAACCAGCAGACCGGCCACCGCGCCGATGACGAGCGCACCGAAGCAGTCCGTCACATCACAGGGAGCGGTGATCGCCACCAGGCCCGCGAGGGAAGCGTTGAGGCACATCGAGACATCGGACTTGCCGTACTTCAGCCAGGTAAAGATCATACAGACAACGGTCGCCGTAGCCGGAGCCACCGTGGTGGTCAGAAAGATCGAACCGAGTTGCTCCACAGAGGTCGCCGCCGCGCCGTTGAAGCCGTACCAGCCGAGCCACAGGATAAAGCAGCCGAGGCAGCCGATCGCGAGGTTGTGGCCGGGGAAGGCGTTGACCTTCACGACCTTGCCGGATTTGTCTCTCTCAAATTTTCCAAGCCTCGGTCCAAGCAGCTTTGCACCGATCAGGGCGCTGATACCGCCGACCATGTGAATCGCGCAGGAACCGGCGAAATCATGGAAGCCGATCTGCGCCAGCCAGCCTCCGCCCCAGATCCAGTGCGCCTCGATCGGATAGATCAGCGCGGAGATCACAGCGGAATAAATGCAGTAGGATAAGAATTTTGTCCGCTCTGCCATGGCTCCGGAGACGATCGTCGCAGTCGTCGCGCAGAAAACCAGATTGAACACGAAGTTGGACCAGTCAAAGCTCTCATAAGCGGTAAAGATATCAAAACCCGGCTTGCCGATAAAGCCCATCAGATCCTCACCGAGCAGCAGGCCGAAGCCGATCAGGATAAACATGATCGTGCCGATGCAGAAATCCATCAGGTTCTTCATCAGGATATTGCCGGTATTTTTCGCGCGGGTAAAACCTGCCTCCACCATCGCAAAACCAGCCTGCATCCAGAAAACAAGGGCTGCGCCAATCAAAAACCAGACGCTGAAAACCTGCCCGTTAACCGCGCTTAAGATTTCTTCTGTCATAACATTTTCCTCCTCAATTCTTCATAAAGCCAAGCGATTTCTTTTTTGGGCCCTCCATCCGAAAGATGGAAAAAAGAAAAGGCGCCGGATACAATCCAGCGCCTTCGCTATGACAAACATTTTAGATTTTTCAGTCCGATTTGTCAATGAACGAAAAAAACAAACATATTTTCACAGAATATAAAATTTTCGTGAATTTTTCA
>JAJQBC010000123.1 GCA_021203465.1 Lachnospiraceae bacterium
TCTTCATTCTACCATACGAGTAAAATCACTATGGATTTCCTTTTTCAAGTGTCCAACTTCATTATGCAATCAACCAAGAAAACATTTCTCAAAAAATGATGATTACCAGAGAAATAATTTATGTACGGTTGCACTGAAACCAGCAATGCCGGGAAGGAGGAAAATGGAAGAAACTTATATTTATGAACCGATTGATCTGGAAGAATGTTTTGATCCGGTCTTTAAACCGTCGGAAGATTTTTTAGAGGAATGCCAAAAACATCATGATGAAAACCCGTCACCGTTTACCACTGTCGTGGAGCGGAAAATCGGGAACACATGGTATCGGATCGAGACTATATGCGACGGGACGGAGCGGCTGATCAGAAAAGTAAAGCGGCTGATTTTTGAGGATAAAGGAGAAATTTGCTAATAACTCACGAGGGAAATTCTGCTACAATAGAGCCATGCACTACGGTACTGTCAGCTGACCCATCTCAGAAGAAGGATCAAAAAATGGATCAGCAGAAAATCACAATCCTGTACTGCCGCCTTTCCAACGAGGATTCGGCAGACGGGGAATCGAACAGTATCGCAAATCAGAGAACCGTTTTAAGCAGATACGCAACAGAACAGGGATTTACCAATATCAAAATACTGGTGGACGATGGTTATACAGGGACAAACTTCAACAGGCCGGCAGTGAAAGAAGGACTGGAGCTTGTGAAGCAGGGGCTTGTCGGATGCTGGATCGTCAAAAACATGAGCCGTTTTGGACGTGACTATTTGCAGGTCGGGCAGTACACGGAATTATTTTTTCCAAGTTATGATGTCCGCTTCATCGCCGTCAATGACGGAGTGGACAGCGACAAGGGCGACAATGATTTTACCCCGATAAGAAATTTATTCAATGATTTCTATGCCAAAGACACCAGCAAAAAAAGTCTGCGCAATCTTGAGGGCAAGAGGCACAAGCGGAAAACACATGAACCACCCGCCCTACGGCTATAAGGAAGACCCGACCAACAGTGGATACTGGCTGCTTGATGAGGAAGCCGCCGCAGTAGTCAAGCGTATCTTTGACCTGTGCATTGCAGGGAAAGGGCCAGGGCAGATTGCCCGTATTCTGGAACAGGATAAGGTACTGACTACCAGAGCATATCAGGCGCGGAAGAAAGGGAAACCGCTTCCGGAACATCCGTATCGGTGGAATGAGCAGTCGATTGTGGGCATTCTGGAACACATGGAATATAGCGGCTGCACCTGTAATTTCAAAACCTATTCCCGCTCTTACAAACTGAAAAAACGCATCCCGAACAAACCGGAGGATATGTTAATTATCCCCGACACACAAGAAGCGATTGTCAGTAAAGAACAGTGGGACAGGGTGCAGGAATTGCGGAAGCATAAACGTCGTCCCGTCAAAGGCGAACGGTCCGGATATTTTTCCAGTCTTCTCTACTGTGCGGATTGTGGCAGCAAACTTCATTTCTGTACTTGTAAAAGTTTTGAGGGAAAACAGGATCATCATGTCTGCTCACAATATAAAAGTGGGCGTGGAGATTGTAGCGCGCATTATATTCGAGAGGAAGTGTTGCGTGATCTGGTTCTGGAACGTATTCAGGCAGTCAACGCTTACATCCATGAAAACGCCGAAAGTTTCCAAGAGGAATGGATGCAGTGCCAGCGCGACGGGCAGGAGAAATCCATCCGTGAGGACAGGAAGCGGATCGCCAAGGCGAAGAAACGCCTGTCGGATATTGACACGCTCCTTACCAGCATTTACGAAGATTCGGTATTGGGAAATCTGAGCAAAGAACGCTATCAGCAGATGTCGGAAAACTATGAAGCCGAGCAGGAACAGCTTAAAACGGAAATCGCAGTATTGGAAGAATTAGTGGAAACCCGGGAAGAAACAAATCATAACTATGACCAGTTCCACGCGATGACCGAAAAATATGTAGACGTAAAAGAATCAACGCCGACGCTTGTGAATGAGTACATCAAAAAAATCATCATCTACGCGCCGGACAAATCGACAGGGAAGCGCCGCCAGAAGATTAAGATCATCTTTAACTTTGTGGACGAGGTTGATATTTCCACCATCAACGAACCAATCATCTATGAACAGTCTAAAAATAGCAGAAAGACGGCATGACCTTCGGGTCATCCGTCTCCTGCTTAATCGAAAAGTTCCTTATCGCTGAAAGCCCTTGATTTTTCAACGTTTTTGCAGCTTTTAGGAAAAGTCGTTTACTTGTTATGAATCAATAGCTATTCGACAGGCGAGTTCATAATGGCCGTGAATAATAACGAGTTTATTCATTAGAGCAACGGTTTTGCTGACGGGGGAGGGCGAAGCCCGACCGAGGTCAGCAAAACCGGGCGTTCTCCAGTTCCTGCCGCTTCTGGATCGGCGTTTTCCACCCCAGAACGGACATCGGTATCCGGTTCGAGCGACGTAAGTACCGCTTCATCTGTATTTGCAGATCTTCGCAGGAATAGAAGCTCAGGTAATTGTAGAACCGCTCCTGGTCGCTCCTGTGGCTTCGCTCCACTTTCCCATTGTGCCAGGGCGTCCTTGGGCGAATGGTCTTATGGGTAATATTAAGCTGGGCACACAGCACGTCCAGCGGATGCGTCCGATTCGTTTTGCTGGTGTGGGTAAACTTTCCGCCATTGTCCGTCTGGATGATTTCCGGGGGATAACCAAAATGCCGGATTGCCCGCTGCACAAAATCCACGGTGGAGTAGCTGCTGGCCTCCTTGTAGGCATAGAGGAACCGCTCTCTGGTGGCCTCGTCTATCATGGTATACTGGTAGAATTTCT
>JAJQBC010000132.1 GCA_021203465.1 Lachnospiraceae bacterium
TCTCCGGGCGTTCCTCCGGTTTGGCGGTGGCAACCTCCGAGACATCCTTTGCTGTTGGGGCAATCTTGCCAGATAAAATATCCTGACGGATGCCGGGGGAAATCTCATCGGCTGCATCAACTCCTATGGCGTAATGCTCGGCGTTCAAAACGTATTTCCTGCTTACATGGTTTTCATCTGCAATTCGCTCACAGGTACGTCCCTGACTGCCATTTTGGTTGTTCCCCTTGGGGGAACGACCACTTCCATCGGGCAAAGTGTACTGATTTCCCCGAAAGGCACCCATCTTCTCGGAGCCGTACTGCTTTCCAATCAGGTACTTCTTTTGCGCCTCCGTCAGATTGCGACGCCCCAGCTGGTTCCGGCAAATCCACGCCAGAACAGCATAGCGGTCAGGGAATTCCATCTCCATTGTCTGATAAGGGATTTCTGGATGCTCCTGCAAGATGCGATAGCGGTTATGGCCATCTACAATAAAACCGTGCCAGGTAATAATAGGGCAGATAACCACACCGTCCGAGAGGATATTCTCCTCCAACTGCCTGAACTCCTCATCTGTCAGCACCGGCATATGGCTGGAAAGCTCATCATCAATCTGTAATGTCCTGCCACCCTGTTTGCTGCTGTTGTGGGGAGCGCAATTTCTCAAAAGAGCGTCCCCATGTTGATACTGCTTCAAATCTCTATCCATATCAAAGCTCCTTTCCCGGATATGTTCAAAGGAGCCGATACGCAGGAAAGACATTCCTGATACCGGCTCCGAAAGATCATAGAACCGATTTCTCACATTTGTCCTCGACACCCCTGAGAAGCGGGAAATCATCAGGCGGCGGTTTGCGGAACCGCTCCATAGGCGTCTAACCTCCCCGCCTTCTTTATGGCCGGGCTGCGAATTACAGAAGTATCATTATCCCTGTGTGGTGTCGTCGCTGTGCCGGTTGCAGTCCGGCATTTCAAAGCTGGTATTGCCCGCTCGCCCGTCTTGGGTACCCACAGAAGCAGGATTGCTTCTGTGGGAGAGGAGAAGCAGCGTAGCGAATGAGCTTTCCCGCTTGCGGGGAAGCGAACGATACGGAGCTTGCTTCGACGAGGTCATGGCGTATCGTCCATGCAGCTTCCAGTCCCGTTTCTTCCGCGACGTATTTTCCATGGCAAGGCGAGCGGAAATGCACACTCAGTACCACAGTATCTATCTGGGCAGGTCATTCATTTTTCAAAGAGCAGCGGGGCGGAATGTACTCCAACCCCTTCACCTATCCCATTGGGGTTCAGGCAAAAATCAAGCTCTCGAAAAGGCAGCGCTCCCGAAAAAAACCACAAATAAAAAAAGCCGCCTGCCGCCACCGCCAATAACTGACAATGACAACAGACGGCTTCACCCATCATCTCTTATTTGCTCTGTTTTGCTTTCCCCTTTTTCAGCCGACGGTCTGTAATCCCATACTGCCTGCGAACGCGGCAGACACCTTTCACAATCAGGTCAGAGACCGCCTGCGGGGAGACGCCAAGCTCCACAGCGACTTCATTTTGTGGGTCCAGGTCTATAAAGCAGCGGATCACCACCCGCTGCTGGCTCTCTGTCATCATGTCGAGCAACTCCTGGATTCTGTCCTGTTCCAAAATCCGATCCAGAGGATTTGACGAAGCCTGCGTCCCCGGAATCCAGCCGTCTCCTGCCGCACTGTAAGAAATGCTCCTGGCCTTTAAGTTCTTTTCCCCGTTCAGGGCTATCCTGTCCTCACCCTCCAACAAGAGACGGACATACCACACTTCCCGGTCAAAGTAATCAGATGAAATATGGCATTCCTCGCCTGTCGGGGAGGTGTAATAATACTCCCCACAACTATGCAGTGGGAACACGGTCACATGGCCATCGGCCTGGTAAACCACAAACCCGTTTTGATAGACCGACACATCGGCATCGACACTGACCTCCTTCCTCACAGCTACCGGAATTTTCGATTCCCGCAGACATTTTGATGTCGGCACCCGCGCAGCCGAATCTGTTTCAGCCACCATCTTTTTCAATTCACCCAATGTCAGCATTTGCACCGCCTTTCTGCCTTACGGCAAACGGGCGGCGGTGCTGTGTTGGAAAGGAAAAGCGGCGGCAATCAGCCCCGAACCAACCCGTTTTTTTTAACGGGAGTCCGTGACCCCATGCCGCCGCTTTTATCTGCCAGCCTTATTTTGTTCCTGCCAAGCTGTTTTCCACCTCCAACTGCCTACCATTTTATCAGAGGAAACCGCTTATTTCCTCAACGCATACAGGGAAATATCCGGGTTCTTTCCACATTTATGTGGAAAGAACATTTTGCCATCTTGTTGCATTTCATCCCCTAAATCAAAAAAGGACAGCAGCAACCCACAAATCTGCGAGATTACTGCTGTCCCTGTGTTTCCAACAAGCGGATGATCAATGGCACCATCATGTCATACACCAGCTTCTGGTTCGCCTGATTGAGCCGCCGCATCAGCGCCGTAACAGACTCGGTCAGGCTCGTTTCCGAATTTTTATAAAACCGCTCCGGGCAGAACATATCCGGTGTAGCGTGGAGTTCTTCACATAGCCGAAACAGCTTATCAATCCCCATGACGGTTGCGCCTGTCTCAATCCTGGAAATCGTATTCCCTGCCACATCCATTTTCTCCGCCAGCTGCTCCTGCGTCAAATTTGCCGCCATCCGCAGCTCCCTGACACTGTTCCCCGTTTCAAATAAATCCCGCCTGTCCACCTCCTCCGTCTGTCTACTCAAAGAAAAATCCCCCGTTACTGTATGATACCGTGCCATTGGCACAGATATTATC
>JAJQBC010000094.1 GCA_021203465.1 Lachnospiraceae bacterium
TTGGATATACGATCAATAGTAATAATGTAGTTACTTTAAAAGAGGATGGTGCTACATACAGAATATATGAAGATAGTTCGTTGACTACCTCATATTCTTATACATTTGAGGTTGCCGCAAGTAACACCAGTATATATTTGGATGGTGTAACTTTGTCTAATTCCACTGCAAATAAAGTTATATTTAGTGTTGTTTCAGGTTTGGATAATGTACAAATTTATTTTATAAATGGTTCGAGCGTTTCTGCTAGTGGAACTGCTGGAGTTGCTATGGAGTTTAAATCTTCTGCAACATTGAATATTGATTCAAGTGACGGGGCAATTAGTACTACTGGCAATAATTCCAAAACTGCTTACACACAATCTATCTTGCTTGATGAAGGGATTGCATTAGATATTGAAGGCGCGGGAAATTTGACTGTAACAAGTTCTAAAGGTATCGCTGTTTCTGTAGAAAGCGGTGCAACATTGAATGCGATCGGAAACGGGAGTTTAGCGATCGATGGAGAAGTTGACGGCCCAGGAACGTTGAATGTGGGAATGAATGTCACGGTCAATAACGCTGTGTTGTATCAGTTAAATTTAACTTATACGGGGACTGGAAGTTTCTTTGCCAAAAATGAGACTGGCGTTTCCGATTCAGATGAAAACGAACTTTTTGTGGATTTATCTGTGGGAACAGACAGTTATGGACTTTTTGTTGGATTTTTAAATCCGACATATTCTATTAATGGTGAACTGACAGTAGGTACATCGACGACGGAGATGAAAGAGCTGGGAAGCTACAAATCTTTTGTGCTTTTGGTTTCCTCCGGTACGCATACTCTTACCTCTCAGATAGATGGAAGCTCTACGGCGGCTATTGGGAGCTATGAGCAGAGCGATAACGTGGTAAAACAATTCACGGTGGATAACAAGGGAGTGAATTATTACTACAAATTACAGCGTGTCCTTGAACCGACTTTCTGGCAGGCGCATTATACGGATCTTAGTACCTATCAAGATAATGGAAGTACATATTATTCCGCAACTCTTACAGCTGAGGTAGACAGAGTTGGTGAGAGTGAACTTCTGGTAGGTAGTGACACAATTACCGAACGAGGTTTCCGTGTGCTGGCCCGTTATAAGATAAATGAAGATTCTTCTGCTTATGATTCTAAGGGAAATCTTAATTATACAGTAGCAGATGATGGAACGGTAAGTGGGAGTGTGACAAAGGACGCTGACTTTGTGTCGTATGATATACAGGTTTCTATACCAGAGGGTGATAACGGACGGGGCGTATATACGGCTAAGATTAACGGACTGGAAGAAGGCTATGTGTATGTCATTGTACCGTATGTAAAGACAGGCAGTACGGAGTATCTTGCAAACCGTGCGGATACATTTAATGGTGGTTATTGGACACTTTCGGATAAAGATGACTACAATGAATACGATCCGAAGATTACGATCGCACTGGCTCCGAAGACCTGGCCGACCACCATGGAGCTTACCTATGGCGATGCGATCAGCGATATAGAATTTACGGATACAACGGCTACGTTCAGCGAGTTGGCATCGGTATATCAGTATATTACCTTTGATGATGGCGACATCACGACACCGTTGTCGATTCTGCATGACAGCAGCCTGACCGGTACATTCTCCTTTGAAGTATATAAGTCATACGATGAGACTACGGGAGAGTTTTCTGACAAGGTGACGGATACCTATCTGGATGTACTGTCCGGAGACAGTGTATATTACGTACAAATGACTTTCACGCCGACGGATACTGCGCGGTATTCAACTGCTACAAGCGGCGCGATTGAGCTGACGGTCAATCCGAGACCTGTCGCAGTAGCTGATATGAGTGACGGAGAGACCAATGTTTCGGATGGATTTACAAAGACCTATGACGGAAACGGGACATTCACGACGGATGATATGGCCACGAACACGCTTGCGCTGAAAGCGCTCCGTGCTTCCGGCAGTGAATATGTCGAGATGCAGGATAATACTCTCGACACAACACTGCAGGCGTTACTGGAATCGGCAATCGACGATACCCTTACTATGACCGCTACAGCTTCGTCTACGCAGACTGCCTCTAACGCAGACAAGTCTGGGAATGCGCTTGATTCAGCGGCAGGTTATCCGCTGACTATTAGCAGTTTGAGTTTCGGCGGTACAGATGCGGCGAATTATACCTATATCGCATCAGAAAATTCCGAAAACGTGTATGGCTGGATCAAGCAAAAAGAAATACAGGCGACGTGGGTAATCAATGCGGCTAATTCAGACGGGACTTACCTCTCCGCTACGTCGGTGCTGACCGGCCAGAAATTCTATGTGACGGCGGAACTGGCAGATGGATACGAACTTGTAGGAACAGATGCGCTGGATACGCTGCTGGCAGGTCAAACCGTGAGTGTGGGCGGAACCAGCTACACATATAACGATGATTCCAATACAGCGGCGGTAGATACAGAAGGCTCTGTGGCGGTTGCTAGTAAGACGGTGACGACGGACAACTATGAGATCACAGTCGGGGAATATTCCCTTACTGTGAATCAGGATGATCCTTGGGATCCGAGTGACAGTGCGGAAGATTACAATTTCTATTATGATGGCCAAGCGGGTGATAACGGTTACTATATAGAACCTGTAATGGTGACGCCATATTCTGAGAACGGTTATAATAAAATCAAATACGCGGCTGTAACAAACGGTGTTACAGGGGCTTATTCTGACTGGAGCGATGGCCTGCTTCTGGATAAAACAGGCACGCATACATACAGCATCATTCTGTACAATGATGTTACCGGCGCGTATACCTCTGCGAAAACGATCACGGTAGTTGTGGATACGGAATCACCGAAGATTACTGCTGTCACAATTACAAAACAGAATGGCGGGAGCGTAGCGAGTGTTCTGAACAAGTTAACGTTTGGGCTCTTCTTTAACGAAAAAATTACCGTGACCGTTACGGTGAAGACAGACGGCGTGAGTCCGCTGGCAAGCTATACCTATTCTGTGGATGGCACGGAGATGACGGTTAATTTCAGCGGTTCAAACTTGGAGGAAACATTCTCCTTCTCGATCGATGTCGATCAGATGACATCGACCGGCGAGGTGAAATTCTCCGCGAAAAATTTGGCGGGAATGTCGAGTGGCGATTACAAGATCGAGTATGTGGAGGCAAGCGGCGATGATCCGGCTTCCTATGATCCTGTAGCAATGTTAGAAGGGGAATCCGGCACGATCATCGTGGTGGAGGATACTGCCCCGACGATTGATTTTGTGGCGGCAAACGACAGTGGAACGGTGACCAAGACCGGGACGGAAGAATATTGGTTCACTGAGGACGTCAATGTGACGATCACGTTTACCGATCCATTGAGTGGCACAACCAGTGCACTTAACAGCGGCATTGCGTCCTATACGGTGACCAAGACGACCTATACAAGTGAAACTGAGTATGTGACTGATCCGGATGGTAAAGAAGTAAGCTTTACGGACAAAGACGAAAAGACATCGTCGGCAACGTACACGGATACAATAAGTGCTGACGCTTACAAAGTCGTGTATACGGTGAGTGCGACAGATAACGCCGGGAATACTTCGGGTGAGAAGACATACACGGTATATCGCGACGCGACGTCGCCGACCCTGTCAGGAAGCGCGACGGCTAAAGACAGAACGGATCAGGATCAGACAGTCTCTTTCACAGAGAGTAATACTTCAGAGACTGTAAACGTGATAACATGGACCGACGATGCGATTTCGGTGAGCCTGACGGCGGAAGACAGCACCAGCGGACTTCAGTCCATCGACGTGAGCAGAACGATAAACGGAACGACCACGACAGACACGACCGTAACCATGTCAGGAAATACGGATATCTACACAGACACGATCAGTGCCAACGGGACCTATGTATATACGGTGACGGATAAGGCGGGGCTTACGACAACGAAGACGTTTGTCGTGGAAGGCTACGATAGTGTGGATCCTGCTGTGAGTGGAGTGAGCTATCTGAAAGTGTACGATGGCGATAATAAAACCGCTTCCTATAACGCAGGGGAATGGTCGGACACGACGATCCGCGTGACCGTGGAATACAGCGATATAGCGAATGCGGATGAGATAGCAGCAGGAAATGGCAATAGCGGTCTCGCTGTTGTCGGCTATTCCTATGATGGCTTTGACGGTGAAGAGTATACGGTGACAGACGATGACCTGGGTTTGACGGACGGTACATACAGCTTCGAAATCACAGAGACGGGCACTTATGCGAACCTGAAAGTGTGGGTGATCGATCAGGCCGGAAACAAAACCGAATATTCGACAAACGAAACTCTCTATATAGATACGGTGGATCCGTCGATTGCTGTGACGGCTATCAGAACCGATGCGGACAATGATACGGCGACCTACGATGCATCGACTGGATGGGGAAGCGACTCTGAGTGGACGAAGAATGGGGAAACACTCACCTTTGAGATCCTGAATCAGAATACGACGACAGCGACTGTGACCTGGCAGGTAAAGGATACAAACGACCAGAATTATGTGAATCTTGAGACATGGGCGGATTCGCACGGTGCAATCGTGGCAGATTCGACAAACGGAACGGGATATACGCTCACGTTCTCTACTGCAAGTTATGAGGGAACGCTGAGTTTCCGGCTTGTGTCTGAGAATGGGAATACAAGTGTTAGCGATGCGAATTATCCGGCGAAGATTTCGGTGGAGAGCTTTGAGAAAGCAGATGTCAACGCTTTGACCGTGCTGGATCCGACTGTGTCGTCTGGTGCGTGGTATGATAAAGATGGACTGACGATCACCGTGTCCGGAATGAAGTCGGCGGATAATAGTGTGTCAACACAGCTGACGCCCGGAAATGACGTGACGACGACATACAGTCTCCGGTATTATGCGGATGAGGCTGCTGCGTCGGCCGATACGAGCCGGGAATCCGGAACGCAGATCTGGAGCGGCAGCCTTGTCTACTATGGAGGCGCAAGCAGTAGTGTGGGCTTTGCACAGGATGGAGAGAGCGCGGCGTATACATTGCCCTCGGGCGAGTATCAGAGCGGCGTCTATGTGCTGAGCGTATCGGTAAAAGATACGGCAGGCAACGAGCAGACGGCAGATGAAGTCGTGATTAAGTTGGATACCGAAGCGCCGACGCTGGGGAGTGTGCAGTATTTAGAGACGGGCGCGACCAATTTCCTTCAGAATCTGATCAACAAGCTTTCGTTCGGTGTGTTCTACAAGACGGGCGTGAAAGTGCTCATCTCTGCGACAGACACATACAGCACGGTGGATCAGGTGTATTATGTCACCAGTTCAGACGGGTCGACATGGGATTACACGGATCCTGTTTCGGCTACATATTCTGACGGAACCTATAATTTCACACTCACGGAGGGAACAACCGGATATATCAAATATTGGGCTGTGGACAAGGCCGGAAATGTGAGCGCTAAATACAATCTGGGTTATGATCTGACTAATCCTGAGACGGATGCAACGTCGGAGAGCAGCGCTGTACTCTGGCAGCTTGAGAGTGGTGCACCGGAAATCAGCAGCTTTTCTGCGACTGACGGAACAAACACGATCGCGTTGGCGGATTCCAACACAGATGGTGTGCTTGATGATGCGGCTATCGTGTCCGTAGCGGGATCTGTACAGTGGATGACGGACAGCGCGACGCTCACCGCAGCTATACAGGATAGCGGGAGCGGTCTGTATTCGGTGACGGCAATTTATCAGCATGTAGATACATTTGCTGATATAAATAGTCTCGACAGTGCTGAAGAGAAATCATTGAACGGCGTCTGCTATGATTCGGACGGCGATGATGCAAACGAAGTGAAACTGGGCAGCGATACGGACGCGACCGATAAGGTAACGGATACGGTATATTATAAAGCGGCTCTCACGGAGGAGGGCGTATATAAGATTACGCTCACGGCCACGGACAACGCGGCCAATACGATTTCCAACACAATCTATGTGTATGTCGACAGTGTCGATCCTGTGATATCGATCAACTATGATGATAACGATCAGGAATGGATCAACAAGGATGATACGACCGGTTATATTGTGCCGAAATTTACCGTGACGGAAGCGACGAGCGGAATCGCGACGGTGGTCGTGAAGGCTGATTCGACGGGTGTTCTGGGCTATGAGAGTGACAACACAACAAAAATAACAGAACAGACAATAACGCCTGACGTGAACGGTACATATAGTTTTCAGGCATATGAAAATGGTATTTATACGATTACGGTGACCGATGAGGCGGGCAATCAGACAGAGGATACGATTACCGTCGGGAAGATCGACCGCGATGCTCCCACGGTGAGTGCGGAAATCACTAACACGGTAAATCCGTCAGGATATTATACGGATGATTCTCTGTCCATAAGCATTACGGCTTCGGATAATCCAAGTACCGGAGCAAGCGGGCTTGCCACATATCAACTAGTCTATCATTATACAAATGGCGATAACGTGTATGATGAGGCGGTGAATTTTGGAAGTGGAACCAGTGTGACAGCTACCACAAGCCGTGCGGGAACTTATGATCTTGAGATTGTCGTGACAGACGTCGCCGGCAATAGCAGTTTCTATACGATTTCCGGCGTTCACTTGGAGAATGGCAACCCGATTGTAACGATACCGACAATATCAGTATATAGCAGTGAAAGCGATGTCAATCCGACAAGCAGCTATACATCGAGTACATGGAAAGGGGAATGGACGGACTCTGCAGTCGTAGAACTGTATGTTGAGAGCGGGATGGATTCGTCGCAGAAGGCGTATTTCCAGCTTAAGGTGGATGACGGTCAGTATATTGACATTCGCTCATCTGATCTCAGCCAGTATGGAACATTCTATACCTGGGATGGCACGACAGCAACCCAGATCACGGACACCAGTACGACGGCGTATGAAAGCAATGGCGGTACGCAGGGAATTATGTTCCGCATCACAGCGGAGGGAAGTCACACTTATACATTTAGGGCTACCAATATTAGTGCGACAGAAAGAAGCGGAGACTCCACCGTGGTTACGGTGCAAATCGACCGGACGGAGCCTGCGTCGGCGGCCTATTCGATCTCGAACGCTGTCGGAGATAATACGACAAATGAGATTAAGGCGGATCTTTGGTATAACACGACGTATCCGACCGTGACGTTGACGGATGTGGCAGATACACAGGAGGGGGGAACTCTGGCCACTACGGCTACGTCTTCTGCTCCGCATCAGATTTATTATCTGCTTTCAGCGAGTGCTCTGGATCCGGACAGCGCTGCAGATGCGATTAAGAATGATGAGAATGTTAAATCGACATCCTCGGATTCGGCGACAGTGGAGATAACTGAAGACGGCGTATGGTATCTCTATTACTGGACGGTGGATGAGGCTGGAAACAGCTCCGGAATAGAGAGAGAGATGATTCAGGCGGATATAAAGGCGCCTGAGTTCGGAACCCCGACGATAACAGATCAGGCTGGAAATAGTCTTCTTAACATCCTGACCTTTGGCGTGTTCGGCAACAATGGTTACAAAGTCGTTGTGGATCTTTCGGACAACCTGAGCGGGGTGGCGTCCATGTCGTACTCGGTAAGCGGGAGCGATCTGAAGGGACCTGCGGAAATTCAATATTATGAGGATGTAGAACATACTAAGCCAACCACATCCATGACCTGTTATGCGACGGCGACATTCACGATCAGCGAGGAGTTCACGGACGGCTTGATCACCATGACCACCTATGACTATGCGGGGAATAGCTCGGAGGCGACGCTGACTGCCGAGAAGGACGGGGAGAAGGTTACTAAGTGGACCTACACAAAGCAGTCTCCGACCGTGACAGTGACATGGCAGGATAGCACGATCAATGACAATGGCTGGATCACCACGAACAGCACAACGGTCTACGTAAAGGCGGAAGACAGCTATTCGGGTCTGCGCAAGGTGAGCTATCAGTTGAATGGTGGCGAAAGTACCGACATTCTGGAGCAGTCCACTACCGAGGGCTTGGGTGACAAGACAACGTCTTATGTGAGGGATGCCACGGAAGGTTATTTGAAGCTTTCAGGTCTGGCAGAAGGCGAGACCAAGGTTACGGTGACCGCGGTTTCCAATGCTGATAATAGTAAGAGCGCAGATGACACGATAAAAGTTGATACGGTTAAGCCGGGATTTGAGTCTTTGTATGATACCAGCACATGGACCAATAGCGAGACGACCGTCAGCTTCCGTCTGACTGACGCCACCAGCGGCATGAAGAAAGACAGCATAAAGGTTTATTCCGTGGCCGGTGTTAGCGATAATAATCCGGCGGATGGCAGCCAGATTACTCTGGCGGAGATAGCTATCACGGGGGCTTCAGAGGGTGTAACGGCAGGCGAAGATGTATCAAATGGAACGACAGAGGCCGCAACTTCCTATGACGTTAGCTTTACGGTGACTGCGAACGGCTATTACTACATCGTGGCCGAGGACATGGCGGGCAACAAACTGGAGGATAGCTGGATCACAGTCAGCAACGTTGACACGACGACTCCCGAGACGCCGACGATTACCATCGCTCCGACCCCCGCGGACGGTGATAACAGCTGGTACAAAACGCTGCCCACTGTGACATTCACGGTGAACACCGATACGGACAGCTTTATGAATGCCGAGGACACATTGCACTGGCAGATCAAGAACAGCGATGGCGAAGTGGTGTATTCCGACACGGCGACCGATGATAACAGCGATGGGACAATTTCGGTTTCTCAGAAGCTGGAGGATGACGGCGTCTACACGCTGATCGCATGGACAACCAATGCGGCGGGCAGCTATGACGGCGCAGTGACTGCTCATTCAGTGGATACTGCTTCCGGAACGGTGACTGTGAAAACCTCGACAGTCAAGACGATTTCTGTGGACACGACCGTTCCGACGATCTCGGGCGTAAGCGAGTCTCCGGCTGGCTGGACGAATGGAAATAAGACGATTACCTTCACGGTGACGGATGCTACGAGCGGAACTGATGCAAATCTGATCAGCGTGAGCTATACGGACGCCAATGGGCAGACAGCGAGTGCCAATCCGACTGTGAGCGCGGTGAGTGGACAGGAGAATACTTATCAGTTCACGGCCACAGAGAACGGGACTTACACGATCACGGCGAAGGACATGGCTGGTAATTCGCAGTCAGAGACCTATGCGGTGACCTATATCGACAAGACAGCTCCCGCGGAGGCGACTGTCACGGTAGACAGTGCTGATGTCAAGGACGGTTACTGGTATTACAGTGGAGATGAGGCGGTGCTGACCATCGCCGCGCCGACGCAGCCGACGAATTATACGGCGTCAGGCAGCTATAGCAGCGCGTTGGTGACGGATGAGGCCGCTATCACGACTTATTATAAGCTGTGGAATACTTCCGATACGAGCGCTTCTGATCCGGGGTATACTTCGACGCAGGATGAGGTTGAGGAAGATCTGACGGATGGCATCTGGACGCTGATGGTCTACACGGAAGACGATGCAGGAAATGCGTCGAGTGAGAAGACCTACACAATCAAGGTGGACAAGTCCGCGCCGACGGTTTGCTACACGACGATCACGGTAACAGACAAAGACAAAACTGTCTTAGAGAGCATCGCGAACTTCTTCGGCTTCGGCAACTATTTCGGAAGCGAGAACGGCATCACGGTGACGCTGAGCGGCACGGATGTGGCGGCTGTCACGGATTATAGTACGATAGCCAGCGCCTACTATCAGCTCTCCGGCGAAAGTGCGCAGTCAGCCACCGTAACAGAAGCGGCTGGCGGTACTTTCACATTTAGCTTTGACCTGTCGGCTACAGATCTTTCTGAAGAGAAGACGATCACGGTCTGGACCGTGGATGAGGCGGGCAATACATCTGAGAAGACAGTGCTTGTAGCGCTGAGTGGTTCGACAATAAATGGCAAAGATGCATACAGCACGAACTGGATGATCGACACAGAAGATCCGACGATTGCAGAGCCTGTCTTTACACTGAATGATGCGACGGTCACTAAGACTACGTCCGGCTACTATATCAACGGTCGTCCGACCATGACGGTGGCGATCGGCGACAGCGAGGCCAGCGGACTCTACAAAGTGGAGAGCAAGATCAGCGCGACGGACGAGAATGGGGAAGCAATCGTGGAAGCTGACCTCAATGTGCCTGAGAATAAGACCTTCTCTTACACTAATACAGAGAATAAGACAGACGATTACACCTACAGCTACACTTTCCCGAAGGATGGTACCTACACCATCACGCTCACGGTCACGGACAACGCGGGCAACACGGCGGAAAAGGAGATCACTGTACAGGTCGATTCCACCGCTTCAGCGGGAAGCTTCTCTGTGGGCGGAACGGATATTACGAGCGATGCTGACACGGCGACTTATTTCCAGAACAGCACGTGGCTGACGGATATTGCCGGCCAGACGGTAAGCTTCGAGCTGACGGACGCCTTCAGTATGGTGGATGTCGATACAATCGTGCTGACTCAGTCAACGGATGTTGTAAATAACGTCGCATTTACTGTGGATGAGAAAACAAATGCGAATACTGTGACGGGTTCGTTCACCATCACGGAGAACGGCACCTACACCCTGACATGGTATGATGTGGCCGGAAACAAATCAGTAAAAGAGATCAAGGTAACCAATGTGGATATTGCCGAGCCGGAAGAGCCGGTTGTGACGGTGAGCGGTATGGCTACCGGAAATTATACGGATGCAACAAATACAACAAGATGGTATAATGCTACGGACGGCTACCCGACGATTACCATTGATCCGACGAACCTGACGACGGCGACGAACGCGTCGTACGAGTACACGAAATATATCTGGTACAATACCGGATACGTCTGGTACACCGGGCAATCGAGTGTCACAACGTCAAGCGAGGTCATTTTCGCCTCGACGGACAGCTCCGCGGGCGTGACCGGGACGAATCCGGCGATTAACGCGGACGGTATATGGCAGCTCTATGTGTGGAATGCGGACGCTGCAGGACATACGACAGATTCCGTTCTGGCGCCCTATACGGATGGCAGTGGAGACGGCTATACGATTTATGTGGATACGACGGCTCCGGCGGTGTCTGTCACTGACAGTACAGAGATCATCACAGGCACGACCGCGAACGATGTAACGCTGACCTTCACACTGACCGATACCAATGGAAGCGGGGTGAATACAAGTGCGTTGACGCTGGTCTACAAGGAGACTGCGAACTCCACGACGACTACTACGCTCAGCCCGACGATCAATACAAATACAGCGACTGGCGTAGTGACCGTGACTTATACGATAAGTAGGGACGCGTCTAAGACGAATGGCTACTACACGCTGAGCTATGAGGATAATGCGGGTAATAAAGGCACGCTTACTCGGGAAATCACGAAGATGGACAGCAGTCAAGTGCCCTCGGCGACGGTGACCTGGGCAGCCAGTACGGCAACGGGAGCGACAGAAGCGACGCTCAGCACCACGCAGGCCAGCCCGCTGACCAAAAACAGCCCCGTCTATCTGCATCTGGCAAAGAGCAGCTACTCGGGCGCCGCGACGCTGACATACAGCGCGACGCTGACAGCGCCAGATGGATCGACAACAAATTATACTGACTCGCAGATAGGAAGTGGCCAGTGGACGGATGACCTGAGCTCGCAGGAGGGACTCTGGATGCTCCATATGAAGACAGAGACCAATGCGGCGGGAACAGATGCTACAGAGAGATACGAGTATATCCTGATCGACAAGACCGAGGCGGTCATTACGGCGGAGAATACTAACGTGACCTCGTCGTCGGAACAGGGCGTGAGCGGAAATCCGACCGCCTGGACGAACGACGTGGCCAATAAAGCAAAGATTACCTTCTATGTCACCGACCCGACTGACAAGGCTTCTGACAGCGCAAAGACTGTGAGCGGCGTTACGGCAGTAAAGGTGACGACGAGCGATGGGAAGTTTACGCTGGCGGAGCCCACAGAAAATACGGCAGATGAGGATAAACTGAAAACGTATTTGTGGACAGTGACAGACGGTGCCTACAGTTTCTACGCCCTGCAGAACGGAACCTACGAGATCGAGACGACCGACGGCGCGGGCAACACTTCGAGCTATGAGGTCGTGGTGACCTACATCGACACGACGGCTCCGGCGGCGGCGACGGTGAGCATCACAGGGACAGACGGCACGCAGGTGGACAACACGGGCACGAGCGGCTGGTGGAAAATCGAGGCATCGACTGCAGATTCGGATAAGAACCAGATCACGATCACCGCGCAGGAGCAGGCTGGTAATTATACGGTTGGCTCAGGCTACAGCACAGCCGCTGTGGGCGACGAGACCATGGTCACGACCTGGTATAAGCTGTGGGCTGAAGGAGCAGATGAATCTACCGCTACGGCTTACTCGAATGTACTGGCAGCAAACGGGAAGTGGACGATCGACCTTCCGGAGGGCAAGTGGAATCTGAAGGTCTGGACCGTGGATGACGCGGGCAATGAGACAGAGACGAGCCTGAGCAAATCGCTCGTCTACGTGGACGAGACCGCTCCGTCGGTAGACAATACAGGCATTACGATTACAACGGTAAACGGTAATACTGCGGCAACCGTGCTGCGCTACCTGACCTTTGGAAACTTCTTTAATGAGGCGATTCAGATCACCATACCGGTGACGGATACGTCTACAAGCACCACGGCAGTCAGCGGCGCAGTGAAGCTCTACTACAAGGTGACGGATGACAAAGAGACTGCACCTTCATCCTGGAAGGATCCTGTGGAGATCAATTCTTCCGGAAACGCGGTGCTCTCGTTCACAGATGAAGATGACCTGAACGGTTACATCTGGGTCTACGCAGAGGATGCGGCGGGTAATACAAGTACCCCGATCGCGCTGTACGCCTACCAGAATAGTACACAGGGCAGCAACTATTGGCTGATCGATACGGCGGAACCGAGTGTTAGTGTGAGTTTGGACATGACGCCGACTGTCGACAGCTCCGGGTGGTATAATAACACAACGGGTTATCCCACAGTGAATGCCTACGCTTCAGACGGTACGAGTGGCAGCGGAATCAATCTGCTGGAGTACACGATCGGTGTGAAGGAGAGAGACACGGAGGATGCGCAGGAGACTAAAGGATCGGCGCAGACGGCATTCTCGCTTGCGGAACAGACGACGCAGAGCATTGTCGAAAAGAAAGAGGACAGTTATCAATTTAGTACAAATGATGGCGACGGTGTCTTCTCCATAAGCTACAAGGTGACCGATAATGTGGATCGAACCGGTGAGGGCAGTCTGAGCGGAATTAAGATCGACATGACGGCTCCGAAGCTTATAGTTTCAGCGGGTGGCAACACCTATAATAGTGAAAGCGTGACGGGAGATCTGGCGGACTACTTTGACCTGACCAAGAACACAACATGGACGAAGGATGCCCAGCTCGTCAGCCTCTCCGTGTCCGACGCCACCAGCGGCGTTGCCAGTCTGAAAGTAATTGCCACAGATGGCGGTACGCTGAAGAAAAAGGATGATAACAGTACATATAGTGAGATCGACTATACGATTGACAATGCGCTGGGTACGAACACAGGAGAGTTCTACATCTGCTCGAACGGTACTTACACGGTGACGCTGGTCGATATCGCGGGCAACAAGACGACATACGATATTGTGGTGACCAATGTGGATACCACCAATCCGGATGATCCGGAAGTGGATGTCGACGTGGCGACTGCAAACAGCTATTATAATGCTACGACCGAGTGGTACTATGGAACTGCTGCGCCGGAGATCACGATCACAGCGGCTGATGCGGCTGCGAGTGGAGAGTCGGACGTAACTACCTATTACAAGCTGTGGAACACCACGACGGGCGGAACGGAGGAACCGGCAGATGCCACTCCATTTGATGGCACCACACAGCCGACGATCGCCGCGGACGGCGTCTACTATCTGGTCGTCTACGCGCAGGATGATGCCGGAAATGTCACCTATGCCAATGGCGCGAGCTCGAGCAGCCCGAAGGTGATCAAGGTTGACATCGATACGCCGACTTCGACGATCACGCCTTCCTCGAATCAGCCGACGGATCCAGATGTGTATACGGATGGTTCGGTGAAGGTAGATTTCGTAATTAACGATGGGAACGGAAGCGGCATCGACGCCGATACGCTGAAACTGACGTGGAAGGAGGACAGCAGTTCACAGAGCTCCGAGGACCTGACGAGCACCTATGATATTAAAAATCAGGCGAGCAACGGAGACGCGGGCAAGGGAACTGTCGGAGATGGCTACACGACAAAGACGATCAGCTTCACGATCGAGGCGGGCGCGACGTATAACAACGGCGTCTGGACGCTGAGCTATACGGATCTTGCCGGAAATACGCATGAAGAGTCCTATACGGTTGACCGGATGGACGCGACGGCCAAGAGCGATATCCCGCTTCCTACTCCGAGTATGGCCCCGGCAGCGACCTACACACTCACGCTGAACGAGGGTACGGTGGATGAGGAGACGCAGCTGTGGTACAACGGGACATACAATGGTAAAGAGCCGAATGATGACCAGAAGTTGAGCTTTACGCAGACTGCGTACACGGGTGCGTCCAGCATCACGACCACCGTGAAGATCGTTGACCCGAGTGGTAATACGGAGAAAACCTATACGGTGACCAACGACGGAAAAGCTGGCTACGTGGACAGCAATGGCCTGTACAGCAGCGGCTTCTCCGGCTTCGATCAGGAAGGCAAGTGGACGGTGACCGTGAGCGCGGTGAACGGCTCCGGTGTGACGAATGAACAGACTTACATCTATTATATTGACCGCACCGCGCCGGAACTTTCCGGCCTGACGGGTAATCCGATCGCCTGGACCAGCAGCGCCGCGACGATTAGCTTTAAGGTGACCGACCCGACGACGAATGCGACAGATGTCAGCGGCGTGCAGACAGTGAGCGTGGCTGCCTCTCAGAACGGAACGCTGGATACGGGTGTCTCCGTGCTCACGAAGGCGGATGATGGAACCTACAGCTTCAAGGCTCTGAGCAACGGCGTCTACACGATCACGATGGTGGACAACACAGGAAATACATCAACGTATGACGTGACGGTGACCTATATCGACAGCACCGCACCGGCACTTGCGAGTGTATCGATTGACGGTACAGAAGGCACGCAGGTCGGCGGTAGCACGAGCGGCTGGTGGAAGATCGAGGCATCGACTGCAGATTCGGATAAGAACCAGATTCAGATCACCGCGCTGGAGCAAGCCACGAATTACGATGTGGATGGGTCGGGATACACCGAAGCGAAAGTTGGCGACACGGCGAAGGTCACGACCTATTACAAGCTGTGGGCGGAAAGCGAGACAAAGGAGCCCGATGCTGAGAGTGGTTCGAAGGTGCTGAAACAGGGTGAAACGTGGACGATCGACCTTCCGGAGGGCAAGTGGAATCTGAAGGTCTGGACGGAGGACGACGCGGGTAATACGTCGAAGAGTTCTTATCAGACGCTCGTCTACGTGGACGAGACCGTGCCGGTGATCAACAATGCTGGAATTGAAATAGAAGAGGTGGGTACCAGTCTCTTTGAGGTTATCGGAAACATACTGACCTTTGGTAACTTCTTCAATGTGGGCATCAAGATCACGCTGCCGGTGACGGACGTGTGCAGTACGGATCCAAGCGCCGCGACCAGTGGGGCGAAATATCTCTACTATGCGCTGACGACGACCAATGAGAAGCCGGATGCCAGTGCCTACAGCGATCCGATTGCGGTTTCGAACGGGACTGCGAGTATCACCATCGAGGATACGACCCTGCTGAACGGCTGGATCTGGGTCTACGCAGAGGATGGCGCGGGCAACAAGAGCGATCCCTTTGCGCTGAAAGCCTATCAGAATGAGGAAGCAGGCGATGATTACTGGATGATCGATCTGGCCAATCCGATGGCGACGGTGACCGTGACCGACCAGAACGGTAATGCGAAGAGCGGCTGGTTTAACGCGGAGGACGCAGAGGACGGCAACTACCCGGTTGTCGTGGCGGTGCTGTGGGACAGCTACGATGACACGACAAAGAATGTCAGCGGTATCAACTCGATCACGCGCAAGATACAGAAGCTCGAGAACGGAGAGTATAAGGATGTCGACGGCACGGAGACGACCGTCTACAGTCTGCCGACGCAGATCGAGGAAGGATATATGTACGACCGGTTGTCCATGGAGAGCTATATGTCTGCGGAGGGCAGTTACAAGGTGCTGTACACCGTGACGGACAACTCCGGCAGGACGGTGACGGGCGAACGCGAGGTGCTGATCGACACGACAGCCCCGACGGTGGCTCTTGATCCGGATACGGCTGCCCTCAGCAAAGCAGATCCGGCGAAGGATCCGCAGAAGATTGTGGTGACGGCGACGGATACGGTCAGCGGCGTGGCTACGATAGCGATCACGACCGAGAACGGAAGCCTCAGCCTTTCCTCTGATGGAAGCGGGGCGTCCACAAGTCTGACTCTGCCGGATGGCACGACGGAATTCTACGTGTGCGACAACGGAACCTATACGGTGACGGTCACAGACGCTGCCGGCAACAGTAGTCAGACAACGCTGGTTGTCGAGAATATGGATCTGGAAGCGCCGGTGATCACCGGGACGGATCCGGAGGACGGCGAGACAGCGCATGATTACAAGGAGACGACGCTGACGCTGACCTTCAATGAAGAGGTGAAGCCGGTGGCTGGCACAGAGATCACTTTGACGGTCGATGGCACAACTTACACCTATACGTTGAACGGTGACGAGACGGTAAGTGCGGTTCGCGACGAAAGTACAGGCGATGTGATCGGCTACGAGGTGGAGCTGGATCTGAGCAAGTTTACGGACGAGGACGGCAACACGCCGACTTACACGGAGGAAGTACCGGTCTACGTGCAGGCAGAGGACGAGGACGGGAAGCCGCTCTATGACGAGGATGGCAACCCGGTCTACGTGCAGGCAGAAGACGGGGACGGGAATCCGATTTATGAAACGGTAACCTGTCTGGATGCTTCTACCGATTATGTGGCAACGGTTCCTGCGGGTGCGTTCAAGGATGTGGCCGGAAATCCGCTGGAGACGGAGGAGACGATCAGCTTTACCACGATGGATGCGGACGAGGATGATCCGTGGATGGCGGCGAAGACGCTCACCAATCTGGAGCTTGCCGGCCTTACGGAGTCGGGTATTGACCGCGACAATGTGATTGCGACGCCGGATTACGATGAGGAGGTCAACTACTACACGGTTTACCTGAAGGAGGGCGTCCTGACTGAAGATTATCAGCTGAGCGAGGATCTGATCGTTCTGGCTGATGCGGATGAGGTGGAGTCCTGCGAGGTAACTGCGGATGTGATCAACCTGAGCGGCGAGTCCCTGACAGGCAGTCTGGAATATGATGCGGAGTATGGCGGATTCGTTATTTCCGCAGATGATCTGGCGGGCGTTCAGGGCGGTTACTGCTACGTGCGCGTGACGACGAACAACCATGGAAACACGAACACCTATTATTATCTGGTGAGCATCGGCGGAGTGACCGAGACGGAGATGCAGCATGCGAGTGCCGACAATAACGGCGAGACCGTGGTGAAGCTGGTCAGCGGTACGCTGCTGAGCGCGCTCCGCAGTACGGTTTCTGATTATGCGCAGGACGGATCGAAGGTGGTTCTGCAGTTCCTGTCATCTGTGCCGAGAGAGAGTGCGATTGCGACAGAGAAGAGCCTGATCGAGAGCCTGGCCGTGAAGACCGTCTGGGCGAACAAGCAGCTTTATTACTACGATCTGTCCGTGAACCTGATTGCAGACGGAGAAGTGATTTCGATTTCAGAGCTGGACAATGACGACGGTACGCTGAGAAAGGCGGAGATTAATATTACGCTGGCCCCGTCGTTCCGGGGACAGTCGTCCTACGCGGTATTCTCCGTGCATAACGGCAGCGTGAAGCTGTACGGGACGACGACCGACGGCACCGGGAATGTGGTGCTGAATTCGAACGGAACGCTGACGATCCGCACCGGTGAGTTCAGTGTATACGCGGTGACCGGTCCGGATGTGGAAGTGGAAGAGACAACGCCAACCGCGAACACCACGACGGTTATCACGAAGGGTGGTTCCGGTTCCAGCTCCAGTACGGAGACTGTGTATGTGACGAATACCGAGACCGTCGTGACTTATGTGCCGTCGAGGAGCACCGGAAGCAAGGTTAAGACCACATCCGCGGACAACGGGGAGACGGTCGACACCGGAGCGGACGAGGAGCTGAGCGCCGGAGACGAGGACGAGACAGCAGGAGAAGAGAAAAAGGATGAGGACGACGCGACGGCGCCTGCCACTTCCGTGGGCGAGGGGCTTCAGGTCGGACTGGCGCTGCTGGATCTGCTCTTCTTAGTCGGCTCGATCATGACGGCTGAGTATTTGACTCTGAAGCAGAAGAAGAAAAAGAAGGTTCCGAACGACATCCTCTGCCTGGGCGCGCTGATCCTGTTCTTTGTGACGCAGCCGCTCCACGGCATCATCGCGAGGGTGGACCGCTGGACGCCGGTATTCGCCGTGATCTTTGCGGTGCAGCTGGTGATCACGGTGCTGAAGTTCAAATCTGATGCCGAGGAAGCCGAAGCGGAGGCTGCGAACGCAGAAAACAAGTAAGTAAGAAATCAGAAACAGAAAACTGACACAAAACCGGGCGGGAGGCAAGCCGTAAAGGCTTGCCTCCCGCCCCTGTTTTTCCCCTTTGACAAATACGGTCAGTTATACTAAAATAAACATGTCCAAAATATCGACATTGGCGCATCGCCAATGAATTCCCCAAATGACACTTTTGATACAGCCCGTTTCGTGATTTGGCGGGCCAGGGAGCTTTTGCATTTTTCCGCGGAAATATTATATTTCCGTATTGCAGAATACAACGCAAAGCATGTATAATGGAGGTGTAAAGTTGAACGGAAAAAGAAATAGAAACAGGAAGCCGCTGAAGGATCTGAACCTGATGGATGATTTTCTTTTTGACGCAGCGACGGAGGATCTGGAGGCGTGTAAGATTATACTGGAGCTTTCCCTTGGTATTCGGATACGTGAGATCAGGTGGAAGGAAAACCAGAAGGTGATACACAATCTGCCCGACAAGCGTGGGATACGCCTTGATTTCTATGTGGTAGACGATCAGGGTAAGATCTACGACGTGGAGATGCAGAAGCGCAACAGGGGGAATATCCCGAAGCGGACGCGCTTTTATCAGGCGGTTGTGGACGCGCCGTTCCTGAAGAGCGGGGAGCAAAGCTTTGACCGTCTGGGGCGGACGTATATCGTTGTGATCTGTGGCTTCGATCTCTATGGGCTTGGGAAGTACCGTTACACTTTCGAGAATAGGTGCATTGAGGCATTGGAACTTTCGATCGGGGATGAGTGCACAAAGGTCATCCTGAACACCAAGGGCACGAACGATGACGAGGTGGACCAGGCGCTGATAGATTTCCTGCATTACGTGGAGAAGAGCACACCGGACAATGTCCCGGAGGAATGTGACGAGCGCTTGAAGCGCTTGCAGCAGATCATTGACGAAATCAAAACCAGTGAGAAGGTGGAGGTGGGTCTTATGACGATGGAAGAACGGGATCGGCAGATCAAGGAAGAAGGCCGCCAGGAAGGTCGCGAAGAAGGCCGTCAGATGGGGCAGCAGGAGGGCCGTCAGTTGACATTGATTGGTCTCGTTTGCAGGAAGTTGAAAAGGCAAAAGTCTCCGGAAGTGATTGCCGCTGAGCTGGAGGAGGATCCGGAGACGATTCGGCAGATCTGTGACGTTGCCGAGGCCTTTAAGCCGGATTACGACGAGCAGGCGATACTTTCTGCCATTTTGGAAAACGGTTGACATTACTTCATGATGGTGAAAAGAAGTAAATGCCTAAATTTTGGAGGCAAGCCGTAAAGGCTTGCCTCCCGCCCGGTTTCCCTTTGACAGTAAACGCTTAAATTTTAGACGGTGACTACCGCAACGTAAGCGTCTAAATTTTGGGCGGGTTTCCCACTAACAGGGAGCTCCTACTACCCGAATTTTAAATGCTTACGATAGAGATGCTATCAGCCCGCGGATTGTGTCCGGCTCTTCCTCGAGGGCGTCGGCAATTTCCTCGACAGTCTTTCCGCGGGCAAGCTTTTTGACGATCAGTTCAATGGTTCTTTCCTGCCGACCTTCCTGTCGGCCTTCCTGTCGACCTTCCTGCCGACCTTCTTGTCGACCTGCCTTTATACCCTTCTCAATACCACACTGTTCCACATAATCGCTCAGATTACACATTTGGTTCAACTCCTCTCCGAATGTTCCCTGTTCCACAGGGATATCAAATTCATTTGCCAGAATCTGCTGCTTTTTTGCTGCATCTATATCCTGCGACAGCAGGACTCCCAGAAGACGGAGGATTCCTCCATTCGATGGATTTTCCCCAAGTCCGATGAAGACGAGGCAAAGCTTGTCATAATCGGCCTGCTTCACCGGCATGGAACCGATCAGGTCTTCTTTTGTCAGACGATAGCGGCTGATGGCGTTGCCGGCGGCCTTTGGTGTGTTCATACAAATCCAGATGGAATAGACCTTCCGCAGGCTCCGATAATCGGGAATCCGGAACTCTGTGCCAAGTTGGGAAGAAATCATCCGTGCCCCGTGGAAGACGCCGCGCGTTACCAGCGGATAGCCGGGATAGTAGTTTTTTTGTCCCTCGACGTTGACAAGCAGCTTCATAGGCAGATTCCGATCATCCATGAGCCGGGCATGAAAGCGGATGTCGTAAAATATGACGCCTTCGCCCGGAACCTTATCTTCTGTATTGTCACCGGTGATTCGTTCAGGTACGTTTGCCTGTCCGGGAACAAGTGGGCACTCCGAGATTTCGATTTCTTCCTGAATGCAGTCCTCTGCGATCTTCGGGATGCTCAGGTTCCTGAATTCGTCTGCTGTCTCATGCAGAATCCAGGCGAGTATGTAGCGGTTGGCCAATACTCGTTTTACATGTTCATCGTACTGGATCTTGCGAGCGGAGAGCACAAGATCAGCTACAAGTTCAGTTTTCAATGTTTACCTCCATTATAACCGTGTATCATTTTTAATACAATGGGAAATTTTTTGATATATCCGAATTGCGGATCCGCTATGAGCTGATTATATCTCATCTGGAAGTAAATGTCTCGAGGTTTACAATTTGTTCACAATTTTTGGTAAATTTGTATAGGATCTGATTTTCAGAAATCTTTTTGTCCACTGGCCTCCCACCCATTTTTCCCCTTTGACAAATACAGCCAGTTATACTAAAATAAACATGTCCAAAATATCGACATTGGCGCATCGCCAATGA
>JAJQBC010000153.1:0-6776 GCA_021203465.1 Lachnospiraceae bacterium
GACAGACAGACAGACAGACAGACAGACAGACAGACAGACAGACAGACAGACAGACGGGCTGATTAAACTCTTCCAGTATGTGTTCGGCATTGCTACAGTTAGGCTTGATAATCTCTTTGAAATAAAAGGCGGATATACTCCATCTAAGACGAACAAAGCTTACTGGGAAAATGGGACTATCCCTTGGTTCAGAATGGAGGATATCAGAGACAACGGACGTATTTTGAATGGTGCAATTCAAAGTATAAATGAATGTGCCGTCAAAAAAGAGCCATTCAAGGAAAACTCCATTATAGTTGCTACATCTGCGACTATTGGAGAACACGCATTGATTACGGTTCCGTTTGTTTGCAACCAGCGTTTCGCGTGTTTAACATTGAAGAAAGCGTTCAGAGATGTTCTTGACATGAAGTATATGTTCTATTAATGCTTCATTTTAGATGACTGGTGTAAGCAGAATGTAAATGAAAGCAATTTTGCATCTGTGGATATGAAGCGGCTGGGTGCATACACATTTGTTATTCCGTCTATACAGGAACAGGAACGTATTGTTTCTATCCTTGACCGTTTCGATGCTCTCTGCAATGACCTCTCTTCCGGCTTGCCTGCGGAAATTGAGGCTCGCCAAAAGCAATATGAATACTATCGTGATAAATTGCTGACTTTTAAAGAAAAGGCAGTATAAGAACAAGAGAAACAAGGAGGTGCAGCCATGTCGTATTTTAATATCGTAGCTGCTACCAGTGAGAATACTGTGGTGACGGAATATGAGCCGGTCACTGCACGCTCCGACAGCTATCAGAGCGAGGCTGCACTGGAAAAAGAATTTATCCGGCTGCTGTGTGAACAGGGGTATACCTATTTGCCTATCCATTCAGAAGCAGACTTAATTGCAAATCTGCGATCTGAATTGGAAAGGCTGAATGATTATCATTTCTCCGATGCCGAATGGGACAGGTTCTTTAAGGACAACATCGCCAATCCTAATGAGCATATCGTGGAGAAGACGCGCAAAATTCAGGAGGATAATGTTCAGGTCCTGAAACGGGATGATGGCAGCACAAAAAATATCACCCTGATTGACAGGAAGAACATTCACAGCAACAGCCTTCAGGTTATCAACCAGTATGTGATCGGCATAGGGAAAGGCGCGCGGCACGATAACCGTTATGATGTGACCGTGCTGGTCAATGGTTTGCCCCTCGTGCATATCGAATTAAAGCGGCGTGGTGTTCCTATCCGTGAAGCGTTCAATCAAATTAACCGCTATCAACGGGATTCCTTTTGGGTCGGGTGTGGTCTGTATGAGTATGTCCAGATTTTCGTGATTTCCAACGGCACGAATACGAAATACTACTCCAACAGCACTCGCTACAATGCCATCAAGGACTCTAATTCCAGGAGTGCAAAGAAGGAAAAGACCAGCAACAGCTTTGAATTCACATCTTTCTGGGCGGATGCCGGAAACAAGGTTATCCCTGACCTCATCGATTTCACAAAGACTTTCTTTGCGAAGCACACCATCTTGAATATCCTGACGAAATACTGTATTTTCACGTCAGAAAATATGTTGATGGTCATGCGCCCGTATCAGATTACAGCAACTGAGCGCATCTTGAACCGTATCGAGATAGCAAATAATTATAAGAAATACGGAACCATTGATGGCGGCGGCTACATCTGGCACACCACCGGCTCCGGCAAGACGCTGACGTCCTTTAAGACGGCACGGCTTGCTTCGCAGCTCCCGTATATAGACAAGGTGCTTTTTGTCGTCGACCGTAAAGACCTGGACTACCAGACCATGAAGGAGTATGACCGCTTTGAAAAGGGCGCGGCCAACAGTAACACTTCTTCTGCTGTCCTGGAAAAGCAGCTCCGTGACCCTAATGCAAAAATCATTATTACCACCATTCAGAAGCTGTCAGCCTTTATAAAGAAGTTCAAGACACACGAGGCTTATACTAAGCGGGTTGTCATTATCTTCGATGAGTGCCATCGCAGCCAGTTCGGGGATATGCATAAAGCTATCGTGAAGAGCTTTAAGAACTATCACATCTTCGGATTTACCGGCACGCCGATTTTTGCAAAAAATACCGGCGCTGTTCGTGATCCTCAGTTTTTCACCACTGCCCAGACTTTTGGCGACCAACTCCACGCATACACTATCGTGGATGCCATCAACGATAAGAATGTTCTGCCTTTCCGGGTGGACTATATTAAAACGATGGACACCGATGCGGATATCGACGATGAGGATGTCTGGGACATCGACCGCAAAAAGGTGCTTGAATCTCCTGAGAGGATTGCGCTTGTTACAAAATATATTCTGGAGCATTTCGACCAGAAAACCTACCGAGGGGACAAGACATTTGAATTCTCTGTTCTTCAGAATATTTCCGAGGTTGCGTCCGGCAAGAACGGTACCGTAGAGGAAATCAAGGCAAAGCAGCGTGTCAGCGGTTTCAACTCTATCTTTGCGGTGGCTTCCGTGCCGGTAGCCATGAAGTATTACCGCGAGTTCCAGAAGCAGATGGCGGCTGATCCCACCAAGGCGCTCCGTGTTGCTCTCATATACAGCTACGGTGCCAATGAAGCCGAGGCGGACGGTATTCTGGATGAGGAAAATTCCGAGGACACCAGCGGTCTTGATCAGACTGCTCGTGATTTCCTGGATGATGCTATCCGTGATTACAATGCGATGTTCCACACGAACTACAGCACGGACAGCGATAAGTTCCAGAGTTATTATAAAGATGTCTCCCTCCGTATGAAGAACAAGGAGCTTGACCTGCTTATCGTGGTCAATATGTTCCTGACCGGATTTGATGCCACCACGCTGAATACGTTGTGGGTGGACAAGAATCTGAAAATGCACGGACTGATTCAGGCATTCTCCAGAACTAACCGAATCCTGAACTCCATCAAGACTTTCGGCAATATCGTGTGTTTCCGTAATTTGCAGAAGCGTGTGGACGATGCCATCTCGCTTTTTGGAGACAAGGACGCGGGCGGCGTTGTCCTCCTGAGAAAGTTCGAGGATTATTATAACGGATATGTTGACCAGAACGACAAGTCACGCCCCGGTTATGTAGATATGATCAATGAGCTTACATCGAAATTCCCGCTGTCCGAACCGCAGATTGTCGGGGAGCAGAACCAAAAGGATTTTATCATGCTCTTTGGAGCTATCCTGCGGATGCGCAATCTGCTCTCATCATTTGATGATTTCAAAGGCAAGGAACTAATCACCGAGCGTGACTTGCAGGATTATCTTGGACGCTATCAGGATTTGCGTGATGAGTGGCGTCCGCAGGGGAAAGATAAAAAGGACATCACGGACGATATTGTCTTTGAGATTGAGCTAATCAAGCAGGTCGAAATCAATATCGACTACATCCTTATGCTCGTCGCGAAATATCATGAAAGCCACTGTGAGGACAAAGAAGTGCTTGTCACCATTCGCAAGGCAGTGGAGGCAAGCCCGGAACTTCGCAGCAAGAAGGAACTGATAGAAAACTTCATCGGTGGCTTGAATGAAGTCGAGGATGTCGTGGGTGAATGGCAGTCCTATGTTTCCGAGGAGCGGGAACGGGAGCTGAATAAGATTATTATAGATGAAAAGCTAAAGGCTTCCGAAACCAGGCGCTTTGTCGAGAACGCTTTCCGGGATGGAGAAATCAAAACCACTGGCACAGATATTGATAAGTTGATGCCTCCCGTATCCCGTTTTGGAGGTGCCGGACGCGCAAAGAAAAAACAGACGGTCATCAATAAGCTGAAGGCATTCTTTGAAAGGTTCTTCGGAATTGGCGGCGTATTTAAGGCAGAGCCGGAAAAGAAACCGGTTACTTATGTATTTGACAACAACGATGATTTACTGATGGTTGCAGAACCGCAAGTGCCATATAGAACAAAAAAAGATACAGGAGGACAGGCAGATGTCTAAATTGAACGCAGGCCAGAAAACAATAAAGGAGGAACCTCGATGAAGGGATCTGAATGCAAATTTGTCAAATACATGGATGGTTCAGATAAGAGATTTGTCATTCCAGTATATCAGAGGAATTATGATTGGAAAACGGAAAATTGTAAACAGCTTTATGATGACCTGGTAAAGATTGTCAGAGGGAACCGAAAAAGTCATTTTTTTGGCAGCCTTGTTTCTGTTTATAATCCTGAAGGTGATAATGAAGAGTTTCTTGTTATTGATGGCCAGCAGAGACTGACGACAGTATCGCTGCTCTTTCTCGCCATGTATAATCTTATTGAAAAGGGTGTTGTCACTCCGGAGGATGACAAGCTTAAGCAGCGTATTTTTGAAAATTATCTTGTCGATAAATATCAGCCTGAGGATACCCGCATCAAGCTTAAGCCGGTAAAAAATGACCAGATGGCGTTTGGAAGGTTATTCGCAGAACCGGAATCTTACATCCGTGAGTCCAATCTGACTGTTAACTACCAATATTTTTATGACCGTATTCAAAAGCAGGAAATCACTATTGATCAATTATATGCTGCAATCCGCTGTCTTGAAATCATTGATATTAAGCTGAATGCGGAGGATGATCCCCAGCTTATTTTCGAGAGCTTGAATTCCACTGGCCTGGATTTGAGCGAGGGAGATAAAATTCAGAATCTTATTTTGATGGGTCTTCCCGCGAAAGAACAGGAGGAATACTACGATAAGTATTGGAATCGCATTGAGATTTGCACAAAATACGATGTCAGTGCATTTATCAGGGATTACCTCAGTGTCAAACAGCAGTCCATTCCGCAGCAAAAGAAGATATACGTGAACTTTAAGGATTATGTGGAGTTGGGGGATATTCAGACAGAACCGCTGTTAAAGGATATGTTGGATTATGCGAAGAGATATCAAATTCTCCTTGAGGGAAGAACCGGAAATTCTGCTTTAGATGCATGTGTATTCCGTTTGAATCGGCTGGAGACAACCGTAACGAGGCCATTTTTCCTCGAAGTGCTGCGTTTATATGATGAACATATACTTACACTCGGGCAAGTGACAGATGTGTTTCTGACGACAGAAAATTATCTGTTCCGCAGAACGATTTGTGATTTGCCCACCAGTTCCCTGAATAAGATTTTCCTGATGTTGCACCATGAAATTATGCGATATGATGGAACTGAGGAAAACTATGTAGAGAAATTTAAATATGCATTGTTGGCAAAAAAAGAACGTGCCCGTTTCCCGCGGGATGAAGAGTTTGCAGAAGCATTCGCAGAACGGCAGATTTATCTCATGAACAGCAAGAATAAGATCTATATTCTGGAACGGATTGAAAATTTCGGAACCGTTGAGGATAAAGATGTTTACCGGCACTGTGATGACGGCTCCTACTCTATCGAACATATCATGCCCCAGCATTTAACGCCTGCATGGCAAAAAGAACTTGGGGAAGATTATGAGCAGATTCATGAGCAATGGCTCCACAGAATAGCGAACCTGACGCTGACGGCATACAATTCTAAATACAGCAACGCTTCTTTTGAAGAGAAGAAGACGATGCAGAATGGATTTGATGATAGCGGCATTCGCATGAACACATGGATTGCGAAAAAAGAGAAATGGACTCTTGCTGAACTGAAAGAAAGAAACGACTATCTGATGCAGCGAGCCTTGAAAATCTGGGCTACACCTGTAACTGCTTTTAAGCCAGCAGAAAAACAGATGGATACCTGTACATTGGATGATGATGCTGAATTAACCGGACGTCTGATTGCAAGATTTTCCTTTAAGAACACGGGGCAGCCGGTTACCAGTTGGGTTGAGATGTTCCAAAAAGTCGTGCAAATTCTTTATGATGAGGATAAGACTATTATTACAAGGCTTGCCCTTTCAGATGAGGATAATATTGCCGTTCACTTTAACACAAATCCGGATGCCTTATCAAAGTGTCTGGAAATCAGCGATGGTATTTATGTATGGACAAATACGAGTACACAGAGCAAGATTTCTGTTTTGAGCCGACTGTTTAAATTGTACGATGAAGACCCGTCGGATCTGGTATTTTATCTGCGTGATGAAAATGAGACAAATCAGGATGAACCCGGCAGCCGTTATGAACTGAGGAGAAGATATTGGACATATGCGCTTCCTGTTTTAAAAGAAGCTCATTCTACGGACGGATTATTTGCAAATGTCAGTCCTACCAGAGAAAACTGGATGAATGGCTATTTTGGTCTCAGTGGAATTTATATCTCATGCATCGCTAACCAGGATGAATCCAGGGTGGAGTTTGTCTTTAACCATTGGAATAAAGAAGAGAACAAAAACTCTTTTGACAGACTGAAAACATATCAAAAGCAGATTGAAGAGAAACTGGGGATTCCTCTTCAGCGGAGTCGTGGTGACGAAATTAAATCGTCTAAGGTATATGTACAGCTGGATAACGTCAGCATCGGAACCGAGACTGACTGGGCACAAATGGCGAAATTTCACGCGGACTGGAGTAAAAAATTCTATGATGTGATTACACCATATGTTGCTTCGCGATAAATAAAGGTATCTTGCATGAACGGTAGATATGGGTTAAAAGCATTGGGGAGGATATGAAAATGCCGAAATATAATTATGGACATACTGACAGACCCACGCATGAGGATTCTTTTCATATTACGCAATATATAGATGGCCTTGCCAGTTTTATACAAAGATGTAACACGCCGATTACGATTTCCATTCAGGGAGACTGGGGAACAGGAAAAACCAGTATGATGGAAATGGTATATGACAAGATTAAGGATAATAAGCA
>JAJQBC010000153.1:6876-21387 GCA_021203465.1 Lachnospiraceae bacterium
CATCACGCAGGTTAAATTCAATACGTGGCAGTTTTCGCAGTTTAATCTTGGAGATCAGCTTCCGTGTTTATTTATGAATAAACTGATTAAATCCGTCAGTGATGGTGAAGAACAGAGCAAGCTGACTGCGGTGTTAGGCAAACTGGCGCAGACCAGCAAAGAACTGGCCAAAACAGGGGCGAACATTGTGGTCTCCTATGCCTCTGGCGGCGGCGTTACGGATATTTCCAATCCGTTTGAAGGGGATTTCTTTGACCAGTTTGAAAAATTAAAGGATGAATTTGAATCCATGGTACAGAAGAAAGCGCCGGGTAGTGAGGACAGGATTGTTATTTATGTCGATGATCTGGACAGATTACAGCCGGGCAGGGCAGTGGAGCTTCTGGAGGTATTGAAGATATTCCTGGACTGTGAAAAGTGTGTTTTTGTCCTTGCCATTGATTATGATGTTGTTGCCAGAGGCGTGAGGGAAAAATACGGGGATGATTTCAGTGATGAAAAGGGAAAGAGCTTTTTTGACAAAATCATTCAGGCGCCATTCAAGATGCCGATAGCAAATTATGATATTACCAACTATGTGGGAGTGTGCCTCAGAGAGATTGATCTTCCGCCTGCTGATGAAGAAGAGCAGGAAGAATTTGCCGATTTAATCACACATTCTATTGGAAATAACCCGCGTGGCATGAAACGTCTCTTTAATTCGTATTTACTTTTGTCACAAACGGTAAACCGCGAAATCCTGGAAAAGGACAGAAATAAAAAACTGTTGTTTGCCGTATTGTGTATGCAGAGTAGCTTTGAAAGCATTTATAATTATATGGTCTATAATGCGGAAAATATAGATCAGGCGCTTTTAAGCGATTTACGGGACGAAAAGTGCAGTGTTTATGATGAACTGCAGATCAAAGAGGAAAATCGGGAAAAAATTGTTGACTTCATGCAACGCTTTTATAATGTTGTAGACAAAGATCATGATGATGGGATTTCCGTTTCTGAGACAGCAGATTTAAGAAATATACTGACCTTATCAACAGTTACTTCCAGTTCTGCGGAAATGAAAAAGAATTCCTACGTGAAAGTTGGCCTGAATGAGTTGGGACTGGATGCTGCCATGAATCATTATATTGAAAAGCTGATGGAGTGGATCAGGCAGCAATTCTTCGGGCTTCTGGATGTGGATAATGTGGAGATCATGCAGCACAAAGAGAAGTCTCGTTCGCCTTATATTTCTTACAGATTATCTGCTGATTATCGGATTTCTGCCGGAGAAAAGAACAGGAGAATTGTGTCAATTTATCTTCGTAAAGGCAGCCTTGGGATAGATTTGTATACAAAGAAAGGAAGTCCGAAACCGGATGAACATATTCAGGATCTGCTTTATAAATCCCCATACGCAAGTAAATCCAATAAACCCGAAAATTTTATGCAGGGCTCTTACACGACCATCAATATACCTGTTGAAGACGAGAAGGCTGAGACGTATATGTATGAGGTGTTTCATGTCTGCTTGGACACCTATTTAAAAAATTAAGTGCAGAAGCTGTAGATGTTGATACTTGCATGTGTTTAAGGGGCGATATGGATGTTTGGCAAAAAACGTGGCAGGAAAGATATTTCAGGGTGGACAGCGGCTGTTATTTCTAACTGTCATGGCAAAATGGCTGATTTGAAACAGCTTGAGCAGGCGACAGAACTGCTGATCCAGAACGATTGCCGGATTATCAGAGAAAGTGCAGAAATAATTGGGTCTACAAAAAATCCGGGCACCAGAGCTTCCCGGTTGTCTCTGGTGGAAGAACGATTGTCGCATCTTGATATACTGGAGCCATATGCAGACAAAAATCAGGAGAAACTCATAGCGAATGCAAGGAGTTCTGTACAAGGATTTTTATAAGCAGATTGAGAAAGCGATTTGGATATGTGCAGCAGATATTATATAGATGATGACATGATAAATGATGTATCGACACTTTTTCCGGGTATAAAGTGTTCGGAAGTAATGGTGTCTGCTCATGATATTCATCCCGGCGATAAAGCACCGATATTAAGGGGCAATAAGACGGGGTTTTCTCTGGTAGATATGAGATGGGGATATCCCCAGTATTCTGGCAAGGGCCTTTTTATTAACGCACGTTCCGAGACTGCGCTGCAAAAACGGACATTCAGTGAGAGCGTACTCTACCGGCGTTGCGTGATACCGGCGCGGCGTTTTTATGAATGGGACATTTCTAGGAATAAAGTCAGTTTTTCACAGGAAGATGGCACGACGCTCTTTATGGCTGGGTTCTTTAATCTGATACAGGATGAATTGCGTTTTGTGATACTGACGACGGAGGCAAATGCCTCGGTGCGTCCGATTCATGAGAGAATGCCGCTGATTCTGGAAAAAGATGATATTGAGAAATGGATATATGATCCTATGGAAACACAAAGATTTCTGAGGAAGTTACCGTTACCGCTGGCGCATTTCCAGGAATATGAGCAACAGAGCCTGTTCACTTCACTATAGTGCGGAGGTACTTTATGATAAAAAATTCTAAGGGAAATGGGAATAAGGTATTTTCTTTTGGACCAAAGAATAACGAGAAGAGTCAAAGAGCCATATTTGCAAACCAATGTTGATTCCTTTCTGGAAAGTAAATCGTTAGCCACGGCTAGCGAATTAGAACAAAATGATGCCGATTTGGCAATTTCAGAAAAACGATTGCCAGCGGTTACCAATTTCCCGAAGGCGTTGATTATCTATCAGGGAATACAGCGAATAGAAAGATTTTTCTTTCATCCGGATGCCTGCAGGGAAATTTTGCTGAACGCTGTCGTTCATAAAGCTTATGAGAGCTGCAATCCGATCCAGATCAGCATCTACGAGGATCATATGTATATCTGGAATGAGGGGAGAATGCCGGAAGAATTGGATTCTACGGAAAAGCTCTTTGAAAAGCATTCCTCCAAACCGTACAATCCGAAGCTGGCAAATACCTTTTTTAAAAGCGGAATGATTGAGGCGTGGGGGCGCGGTTTTGATAAAATCCGGAGAGGATGTGAAGAATATGGTGGCCCGCTTCCGAAATATGAGTTTTCAGGTGGGGTTATGGTTTTGTGCAATGCCTGTGATTTGTATTTACAGTTAATGCGGGGGAATGACGGCAAAGCAACGCAGAAAGAGGAAGGGATCCTCCAAAGATCCGCAGGAGAGTTATCAGAAGAGTTATCAGAAGAGTTATCAGAAAAGTTATCAGAAAAGTTATCAGAAAAAGAAATAGAGCTTCTTAAACTGTTAGTGGAGGAGCCTGCATGTACAACTGGTAGCATTGCTGAAAAATTGGGGGTTAGCAGAGTTACAATTACGAAAAGGTTAAGGAATTTGAAGGATAAGGGTATTATAGTTCGTGTTGGTTCGGACAGGAAGGGATACTGGAAAATATTAGCGTGAACATTATACCGATCAGGGCTTTTTTGACAGGAAGAATCATTATAGTGGCTGATCTTCAGGTACAGCCGTGAAGAACAGAGTCTTTGGGGAAGCGGCATTCCGGATATGTTTATGGATGCAAAGCAGTATGGCCTCCCGGAGCCGGCTTTAGAGGACAGAGGAAGTGATTTCCGGGTTAATCTGTATCGAAGGACTCTGAAAACGGATTTATTTGGGGTTGTGAACCCGAAGAATATGGATGATAATGAAATCAATGATGGCACCAATAATCTGGATGCCGATAAAATCAGGCATTGAAATATGGGGTGATCTCACACAGCAACAAATCAATATTTATCAATATGTCGAGGGACATGGAAGTATCACTTCTCATCAGGCAGAAGTTCTGTTGAGCGTTAAACAGCGGCGCGCAAGAGAAATATTGAAAGGAATGGTTAACTTGGGGATTTTGGAGAAAACCGGTTCATACAAAAACACAAAATATTGGAAAAAGAGTAAGTAACATGTAGGAATCTATTGTCCGCAAGGATCTGACGAAGCGTATTAAAGAAGAGATATTACAATTGTTCCTCAAGTTGGGGAGCAATTGCTGGAGGATATGAAAATGCCAAAATATAATTATGGATATACAGACAGACCCACACATGAGGATTCTTTTCATATTACGCAATATATAGATGGTCTGGCCAGTTTTATACAAAGATGTAATACGCCGATTACGATTTCCATCCAGGGAGACTGGGGAACAGGAAAAACCAGTATGATGGAAATGGTATATGATAAGATCAAGAACAACGAGCACATCACGCAGGTTAAATTCAATACGTGGCAGTTTTCGCAGTTTAATCTTGGAGATGTTTCGGTTTTTGAGCCGGGCATTGTATTTTGACTGGCTTTGCCCGGTAAATAATCTGTTTCACCTTGCGAATCACGATTATTTTGATATAATGAAATCAATCCTATGAATTGAGGGGAGGTATGTGATAGTATATGAATTCGGAAATTCTAAATGAGTTGGTTGCCGGAATACTTGAGATTATGAGACCGATTGTTGTGCGGATTGTACTTTACGGCTCTGTTGCGCGTGGGACAAATACGGAAGAGTCTGATGTTGATGTGGCCGTTTTTGTTCGCGGAATGCTTGATAAGAATACGGAGGAGCGTCTTTCTGATCTGATAGTGGATATGAATTTAGCGTATGATATGGTCTTTTCCGTAATAGATATTGATTATGATATGTACCAGAAGTGGAAAAAGGTAACTCCTTTTTATCAGAATGTTGGTAGGGAGGGGGTCGTTCTATGGACGGCAGCGTAAAAGATTTATCTGCTTATCGCTTTTCTACAGCGAAAGAAAATCTACAGGCGGCAAAGGATTTGTTTCAGGAGGGTCATTTTAAATCTTCTGTAAATCGGTCTTATTATGCAATATTTCAGGCACTGCGTGCGATAACAGCTTTAGATCAATTTGATTCAAGGAAGCATTCTGGTATCATATCCTACTTTAATCACAATTATGTCAAAGAGGGAATGTTTGATAAGAGTATTTCCAAAATGATAGATACAAGCTATCGTTTGAGAGAAAAAGCAGACTATCAGGACTTTTTTATCGTATCTTCAGAAATGGCAAGAGAGCAAATTGAAAAAGCTGAAAAGGTAATGGCAACGCTGGAACCATATCTCACAGAAAAATGGGGAGAGGGCTGAAATCTGAGGGTTTCAGTCTTTTTCGTATAATTGAGTAAAGTCGCCCGGGAATGTTTAACAGAATGGTGCATTATGACACAAACGGCAACAAGGTAAAGGACTAAGATTATGGTTGACCTGATTTTAAATGGCAATGATCGCGGGAAGGAAAGGAATATACATGATGGCCTATGAAAAACTGTTGAATGAGATCTATGCGGCGCTCTCTCTGGAGTATCTGTGGCCGGAATACCGCCCTTCTTTTGTCAAGAGTGAATCGCCGGACTGGGTCAACGATTCGATGGAGATGGGACTGGAGGTCAGTCAGGCTCTGTTGCCGGAGGACGGGCAGGCGGAGAGCTTTTTGGAGAAATATCTCGGCTGCCTGCGCAGCGACCTGCCGGAGTCCGCTTTCTCCCGTTACGGAGAACGGCTGTATTTTTACAATGACCGTTTCTGGGCGATTCTGCCCGTGGACGGGCAGGAACAGGACTGTCAGTACAAGGCGAAATACCGTTTTGACCGCAAACTGGAGAAGCTGAACCGGAACTATCGACGCTGTCGGCGCAACGCTTTGTATCTCTTCCTGCATCCGGAGAAACAGACGCGGGTGGATGTCGCCGATCTGTTTTCCTATATGAAGGAGCGGCAGGCGACTTTTGAGGTTCGGTTTGACTGGGTGTTCCTGCACTGCACGAATGTGATCTTCGTCTGCGATTTTCAGAACGATCGGATGAATGAGATCCCGCTGACCGAAGGGGCGGGCGCGTTTTTGGCCTCGGAGTCGGAGCGCCTGCGCCATGATAGTGTCTGGGCGCGGGGAACTTCTCTTGAGGGATATGCGATTCAGGTGCTGCGTGCGACGAAGCTCTGGCAGCAGGCAGGTGCGTATTATGTTCGCATCCATGGTATGAACCGTCAGCACCGGATTCCACTGGAGCGGGAGTTCGATGAACACGACGGTCCGGATACCCGTTACCTGGTTCTCCTCGATCAGAACTATCCCGTGGGAACCTGCCGCCTGTTTCCCGTGGCGGCGGATGCGATGGAGATCGGCCGTGTGGTTGTGCTGGAGACTTACCGCGGACGGGGTCTGGGGAAGCTTCTGATTCGGGAGGCGGAGAAGTGGATCGCCGAGTTGGGGTATTCGCGGGTGATTCTGGAGAGCCGTGATGTGGCGGTGTCGTTTTATGAAGAGCTGGGGTACATAGTTACCGGTGATCCCGTGCAGGGGGAGACATTTCTCTGCGTGCCGATGGAGAAGAGGCTGGGGAGGACATAGCATGAAAAGTGATATCATGCAGAAACGGGAACTCTGTTCCGGTTCCATTTTTTATCTACGCATATGCAAGGGCTTATGGTATAATGTTCACATCTTAATATTACGGTGCGCGATCGTATACTGGAAAAGATCCGCAATCTGATATATCGTTATATGCCGGATCAGATGACCTTGTTTCCGATGGAGACTTTACAGTATGATATGTGGATGCTGCATGACCATCCAGAATTTGACCTGACGACGGTGCACTTGATCGACCGTGTACAGAAGCACGCTCCTTTAAACAAAGATGAGGTGAAATATCTCCGCAGGCTGAAGGTGGTCGAAGGGAAAATGCCTTATATTTATGTTTCCGCCAAGGTTGCAGAGAGCCTGGATCAGAAAGAGCAATATATAGTAAATAAAGGGTTCGAAGATGAAGCCTACAAGAAATGGATTGTCAATTATCTGGAAACCTATAAAAAAGGGAAGCGGCAGGATTTTATAAAACTGCTGGATAACAAACTGCCAGATACGATGAATGAGGAACAAAAGGTTTGGAAAGTCAAAAATTTGTTGCATTCATTGAAGAGGGATGGAATTATTACTACAGATTCTCCGAATCGCAGATTGGCTAATTGGATTTTAGTAAAGGATGATAACCAATAATTTAGACAATAAAAAGCTTTGCAACTCAAGTATTTTAAGGTTTCAATTGGTTAAATGATTGGTTATTGAAAATGGTGAAAAACCAATTAACCAATATGACGTTGTTGATCCGCGGTTAGTCGCACATGCAAAAGAGACTGATCCAGACAGTCTGATCCAAGTGGAAGGTATTGGCCAGAAGCGTGTAGAGCGCATCAAAAAAGGCTGGCAGGAGCAGAAAGAGATCAAGAATATTATGCTTTTTTGCGGAGCGGCGAACTTAAATCAGCTCCTGCAGGCCGCGATGAATCCGTCCGGTATTTTCCTGAAACGGGGCGGCACCCAGATCGCCTGCACGATAAAGTCATGCAAATCAAAAATGATTATGACAAAGAGGTGTTCAACGGCGATATCGGGATCGTCGTTCGGGTGGATATGGAGGAAGGCGAGCTGACTGTCGATTTTGATGGGCGGGAAGCGGTCTGTGACGTGACGGAGCGGAACACGAAGCTGGCTCAGCGCCTCGTGGAGAAACCTGACGCTCAGAAAGTGGTGCCGTTTCATTATACTTATGAGAAGGTGGTCTCGCCGCTCATGGTGGCTGAGTCAGGCGGCAGATGAAGCGCTTGTGATTCATGGGTGCAAAGGGTATAATTCGGAGAGAAGCGTATCAAAGCAGAGCCGACAGCCAGCATAGTCAGTGAGGCCGGAACATGAATAAAGAATACAATTTAGAGAGATTTATCAAAGCCCAGGAAAACAGCTATGAGACAGCATTATCAGAGATCCGGGACGGGAGAAAGAGAAGCCACTGGATGTGGTATATTTTCCCCCAGATCATTGGCCTTGGAAGAAGCGGGATTGCTGTTTTTTATTCTATTGTGGACGAAGGGGAAGCCAGGGCATACCTGCAGAATGATTTACTCAGGAATCGTCTGGTGGAGATCAGTAATGCATTGCTGGAGATTGAATCCTCGGACCCGGAACACGTGATGGGCTTTCCGGATAATCTAAAGTTACAGTCCTGCATGACACTTTTTGCGGAGGTAGCAGAGGGTGAAGAGGTATTCCAGAAGGTGCTGGACAAATATTTTGGCGGAGAGAAAGACAGACAAACTTTACAGATATTAGGGAGATTACAATGATAGCAGTATGGATTGTAGCGGCCGCATGTATCATTGCAGGGGGACTATATGGCTTTCCGAAGCTGATAAAATTGCTCACCTGCAAGGGACGTGTGCAGGGGATGATATCCGGCACTTCATTTGCTCCGGGGACGGGGGATCAGCCGATGCGGGCCATGTATGTCTATACTGTAGACGGTGTGGAATACAGAAGGAAGACGCCGTATACGAATTTTGCGCATTTCAGCAAGGACTGCGAGGTGCGATACAATAAGAAAAATCCAAAACGCTCTTATATCAGGCAGAGCGGTATGGTGATTAACGCTGTGCTGGGAACCGTTTTCGTTATAGTGGGGATTGGTGTGATTATCGTTGGCTTCGTTCTGAAGGCAAAGCTGGGGTTTTGATTCCCTAAACGTACATGGAGAAATATCGGATACAGAAATATCTGTATACAGCAAAGAGCATTTGCGGACAGGATGTCCCGCACGGAAATAAGGAGAATTCGCCGGAGATTTGCAGTGGTGGGTTTTCAGGGTTTATGGTATACTGAAAAAATGTAAGGGTTTAAGGAGGTATTTGAAAATGAAAGATTACAGCAGTACGTCGCCGGAAGAGATATGGAAGCTGATTCGTTCCGGAGAGATTGATTATCAGACTTCGGGCATGTGCGCGGGCTACGCGCAGGCGAATCTGGTCATCCTTCCTAAACGCTATGCGGATGATTTTAAGGAGTTTGCCAGAAAGAATCCGAAGCCCTGTCCGATTCTGGAGGTCGTGGAAGGAACGCCGGACATTCACGCCATGGGAGAGGGCGCCAGTATCGTGACGGATCTTCCGCGGTATTATGTATATCGGAACGGCATTCGGACGGAGGAGCTGACAGACGTCTCGTCTTACTGGAAAGAGGATTCCGTCGCATTTCTCATCGGCTGCAGCTTTTCCTTTGAGGAGGCGCTGATGAGCGCCGGCATCGAGGTGCGCCATATCGCGATGGGGCGCAATGTGCCGATGTATAAGACGAATATTGCCTGCGAGGAGGCGGGCGTGTTCCGGGGGCCGATGGTGGTCAGCATGCGTCCGATGACGCCGGAGGACGCGCAGAGGGCAAAGGAGATCACGGAGCGCTATCCGAATGTCCACGGCGGGCCGGTTCAGATCGGCGATCCGGAGGCCATCGGTATCCGGGATATTGACAGACCGGATTATGGAGAGTCTGTCGAGATCCGCGAGGGCGAAATCCCGGTATTCTGGGCCTGCGGCGTGACGCCTCAGGCGGCGATTGAGAATGCGAAGCTTCCGCTCGTCATCACCCACGCCCCCGGCCATATGTTTATCACAAATGTGAAAAACACAGAGCTGAACGACTATCTGGAGGCCAGAAAACAGAACTCCCTGTGATCAGGTGCTGTCCCGGAGGTTATAGTGAAGAGAATTTGTTATGTTTTCCGAAGAACGCAAGAAAAACAAGACAAGAACATAAGAACTTGTTGACTTTTTTCTTGTGTTTCTTCTTTACTTTTCAGAAATAAGTGGCTGAAAGAGCACGGGAATGAACGGATGAGAAGAAGGTGGAAATCAATGCAATCGAATTTTGAATTTCTTAATGAGCGTTTCCCGGTGCTGGGAAATTTCGGAGAGCTTGCAGAAAAATACTGTTACAGCGATTCCAATTCATGCCTGATGAAACTGGGTATGATAGGGGAAACGATTGTAAATCTGATGTTCACCTATGACAGGATTCCTCTGCCTTATGATAATACCGCCGTAACAAGGATTAATACTCTTCAAAGAGAGGGATTGCTTACAAGTGATCTGGCGACGATTCTACACGGCCTGCGAAAGATTCGCAATAAGGCCGTGCATGAAAACTATTCTTCTGTAGCAGAGGGGAAATCTTTTCTCCAGATGGCGCACAGCCTGTGTGAATGGTTCATGCAGACCTATGGAGACTGGGATTACCAGCATCAGGAATTTGTTATGCCGGAAGAATTGCCTGAAGCACAGCCATCGGATAAAGAACAGGAGAAAGTAAAGGAAGAAAAACTTACAGAAGAAGCTCAGACAGCCGCCGCTGCGGCGCCTGCTGTTTCGTATTCGGATCGCAGAAAGCAGGCCGGAAGAGCGGAGGCGCAAAGGCCCAGAACAGAAGCCGAGACCCGTTTTCTTATCGATGAGCAGCTTCGCATGGTCGGCTGGGAGGCGGATACGGAAAATATACGCCACTCGAAGGGAACGCGCCCCACAAAAGGACGCAACCTGGCGATTGCCGAATATCCGACCGATTCGACCGTCGCGACAAAGGGGTATGTCGACTATGCCCTTTTCATTGGTCTCCGGCTTGTGGCTACGGTTGAAGCAAAAAGATACCATGAGGATATTCTCTCTGTCATTGATTATCAGTGCAAAGATTATTCCAGATGCATCCGGGATGAGGATGCCAGATATCAGGTCGGCACATGGGGTAAATTCAAAGTGCCATTCACCTTTGCCACGAACGGAAGACCCTATCTGGAGCAATACCGTCTGAAATCGGGGATATGGTTTCTGGATTTAAGAAAATCGGATAATTCTCCTTACGCCCTGCGCGGATGGATGAGTCCGGACGGTATCGAGGAACTGCTGGCTGCCGATATGGAAAGGAAAAACAAAGACCTTTCGGCTATGCCGTATGACATTTTGATGGACAGGGACGGTTTAAATCTGCATCCTTACCAGCTGAATGCCATAAAAGCGGCGGAAAAAGCCATTGTAGACGGCAAGAATACCGTCCTTCTGGCAATGGCGACCGGTACCGGCAAGACCAGAACCATCCTCGGCATGATTTATCGTTTTCTGAAAACCGGGCGTTTTCGCAGGGTTCTTTTCCTCGTAGACAGAAATGCGCTTGGCGATCAGGCTCTGGATGTGTTTAAAGAAGTGAAGATGGAAGACCTCCTGACGCTGGATGACATATACACCATCAAAGGTCTGGAAGACAAATCCATTGATAAGGAAACGCGGATTCATGTATCTACCGTTCAGAGTATGGTGAAGCACATCCTCTACAACGATGGTGAAACCATGCCGGCGGTATCAGACTATGATCTGCTTATCGTCGATGAGGCGCACAGGGGATATATTCTCGACAAAGAAATGAGCGATGAAGAAATCCTCTACCGTGACCAGCGTGACTATCAGAGCAAATATCGCAGTGTAATCGAATACTTCAATGCAGTGAAAGTCGCTCTCACCGCAACCCCGGCATTACAGACTACGAAAATATTCGGGCAACCGGTGTTTAAGTACACCTACCGGGAAGCCGTCATCGAAGGCTATCTGGTAGATCATGACGCCCCACACACATTGAAAACAAAGCTCAGCACAGAAGGCATTCATTATCGCTCTGGCGATACCGTCACCATTTATGACCCGGTTACGGGAGAAATCACAAACAGTGAGCTTCTGGACGATGAGCTTGATTTTGATGTGGAGAATTTCAATCGTCAGGTGATAACCGAGCCATTTAACCGGGCCGTTCTTGAGGAGATCGCCCGCAATATAGATCCGGAGAGTCCAAAAGAAACCGGAAAAACCCTTATCTACGCAGTCAACGATGATCACGCTGATTTGATAGTCTCGATACTGAAAGATATTTACGCTGAGTATGGTGTTGATAACAGCGCCATTATGAAGATAACCGGTAGCGTTGCAGGCGGCAATAAGAAAAAAATCAAGGAAGCGATCAAGCGTTTTAAAAACGAGGACTACCCTTCTGTCGTGGTTACGGTGGATTTGCTGACTACAGGGATTGATGTGCCTTTGATTACGACGCTGGTCTTTATGCGCCGCGTGAAATCCCGTATTCTGTTTGAACAGATGATGGGACGCGCCACGAGGCTTTGCCCGGAAATCCATAAGACGCATTTTGAGATTTATGACCCGGTAGGCGTCTATGATTCTCTGGAGGCTGTGAATACGATGAAGCCGGTCGTTGTAAATCCCACTACCACTTTCATGCAGCTGCTCGACGGCTTAAGTGAGATGGAAGGTAACGAGCAGATAAAAAATCAGATCAACCAGATCATCGCGAAACTGCAGCGCAGGAAACAGCGCATGGACAAAAAGACAACGGAACATTTCGTCGATATGTCCGGAGGACTGAACCCTGACCAGTTTATTGATGACATGGAAACCCGCAGTCCCGGCGATGCCAGAAATCGTCTGCTCGCCTACTATGATATATTTGAGATGCTGCAGAATGCTTCTTCCGGCGGTGGGAATCCGGTCGTCATCTCGGATAAGGAAGACGAACTGATTTCACATACGCGCGGCTATGGCAATTCCGAAGTAAGGTCGGAAGATTATCTGGACGAATTTTCAGCGTATGTTAGGAGTAATCTCAACGAAATCGCCGCACTGAACATCATATGTACAAGGCCGCGGGATCTGACCCGGGAAGCCTTAAAGTCCCTGATGCTGACGCTTGACCGCGAAGGCTATACAACACAGCAGCTGAACACGGCCATTTCTCAACTGACAAATGAGGAAATGGCGGCAGACATTATCAGTCTGATCAGGCGGTATGCAATCGGCTCGGCTCTGATCGGCCATGAAGCAAGGATAAGACGGGCTGTGGACAAGCTCCGCAAGGCTCACAATTTCTCCAGACAGGAATTGAACTGGATACGACGCATGGAAGATTATCTTATGAATGAATCCGTGCTGAATGTGCAGGTATTTGACGAGGACAGCCGTTTCCGGGAGCAGGGAGGATTCACGAAGATCAATAAGGTGTTCGGAAATCAGCTGGAAAATATTGTACTGGAATTAAACGAGTATCTTTATGACGACGGGGGACAGACAGCATGACAACACAGGAAATCATATCGAAACTCTGGAATCTCTGTAATGTACTCAGGGATGACGGCATTACATACCATCAGTATGTCACGGAGCTGACCTATATCCTGTTCCTGAAAATGGCAAAGGAAACAGGTACGGAAGACCAGATTCCGGAAGAATATCGTTGGGACAGGCTCACAGCGAAAAGCGGCGTGGAATTAAAGAAGTTTTATAAGGAGTTGCTCGCCAATCTGGGAGAGAACTGTACCGGGCGCGTTCGCGAAATCTATCAGGGCTCTGCCACCAATATCGACGAGCCTAAGAACCTGGAAAAAATCATCACGACCATCGACAGTCTTGACTGGTTCTCTGCCCGAGAAGAAGGGCTTGGGAATCTTTATGAAGGGCTTCTGGAGAAGAACGCGAATGAGAAGAAATCCGGCGCGGGTCAGTATTTTACCCCGCGTGTTCTGATTGATGTCATGGTGCGCATGATGAAGCCGCAGCCGGGGGAGCGCTGCAATGATCCTGCCTGTGGAACTTTCGGGTTTATGATTGGTGCAAGCCAGTATGTGCGGGATCACAGCGACGATCTGTTTGCACTGGATAAAGAGACCGCTGATTTTGAACGGGAAGAAGCATTTACCGGCTGTGAACTGGTGCATGATACTCATCGCCTGGCTTTGATGAATGCCATGCTCCATGGCATCGAAGGGCAGATAACGCTCGGCGATACGCTTTCCAATGTCGGCAAGTCCATGAAAGGTTACGATCTGGTGTTGACGAATCCGCCCTTCGGCACGAAGAAAGGCGGAGAGCGCGCGACCCGTGACGACTTCACTTTCCCGACCAGCAATAAGCAGCTGAATTTCCTGCAGCATATTTACCGCAGCTTAAAGGCAGATGGAAAAGCCCGTGCCGCGGTGGTATTGCCGGATAACGTGCTGTTTCAGGACGGCGATGGCGAAAAGATTCGTTGCGACCTTATGGACAAGTGCAACCTGCACACGATTCTGCGCCTGCCCACGGGCATCTTCTATGCGCAGGGCGTTAAGACAAACGTTCTGTTCTTCACACGCGGCAAGACGGACAAGGGCAACACAAGAGAGGTCTGGTTCTACGACCTCCGCACCAATATGCCGTCATTCGGAAAGACCAATCCCCTCGCGAAATCGCATTTCGCCGGTTTTGAGGCTGCCTACACTGCGGAAGACCGCAGCGCTGTGACGGACGAGAGATGGAGCAGATTTACCAGAGAAGAAATCGAAACGAAGGGAAACAGCCTGGACCTGGGACTTATCCGCGACGATTCTCTGGTGGACTATAACGAACTTCCTGATCCGGTGGAAAGTGCGGAGGAATGTATCGCCAATCTGGAGGAGGCGATGGATCTGCTGCAGAGTGTCGTGAAGGAGCTGAAGGCTCTGGAAGCGGAGGCGGAGTGATGGCGAAATTAGTGAAAGTACCAGAAAGAACTCCTGTTCCAGAAAATTGGATATGGATTGAAATGGGGAAACTTGTCAATATAAAAAATGG
>JAJQBC010000076.1 GCA_021203465.1 Lachnospiraceae bacterium
GGATATTATCTGGAGACGATTTTCCCGAAGCTCAATGTCCGTTTTATTGCAATCACAGACGATTTTGACAGCACCCGGAAGGAGGACGTGGAGAGCCTTGCTGTTCCAATCAAGAACATGGTAAACGCGCTTTATGCAAAGGACATGTCTAAGAAAATCCTGGCGGCGAAGGAGGCGCAGCGGAAGCGGGGAACTGTGAAAATCGCCCGCGCTCCCTACGGGTATCATGTTTCGGAAGATGGGATGTCCCTGGAAACGGATTTGGAAACAGCGCCGTATGTGAGAATGATTTTCCAGTGGTATCTCCTTGGCGTGGGACTGTATGAGATTGCGAGACGGCTGAATCTGTTGGGCATCGCAACGCCGGGGCAACGGGCGGAGCTGGATGTCCTGACCGTTCCATTGGAGGAAACAAAATGGGCGCCCTCCGCAGTCCAGAAGATTTTGAATAATCCCTCATATACGGGTGATCTGGTGATGGGGAGATATAAACAGTCCCTGTATAAAGGGGAGAAGCGCAGATATACGGAGCCGGAGGAATGGTTTGTGCAGAAGGATACCCATGAGGCGATGGTGGCCAGGGATGATTATGCCGAACTGGAAAAGCGGGGCAAGGAGGTTTCCCGCGAATGGAAAGAACAGCGCGAGCGATACGATGCTGACCGGGAGAAGTATCAGGATAGCTTCGCCGGTATGGTGCGCTGTGCCGACTGCGGAGGCTCCATGCACTACGTTCGCTATACTCACGATTATACGGACAACGAAAAGATGGGCGCTTACTATGTCTGCCGGTCCTCTAAGCGGACAGCGCTATGCAGCGACCACAAAATTGAAGAGAACCTTTTGAAAATCGTGGTGATGGACCAGATACAGGTGCTGATCCAGGCCATGTGCAGTCAGAAGCAGCTCCTGCGGAGGATTCAGGATGGTGCTGGCGGGAGCAACCCGATGCAGGACGCTGTGATGAAAATCCGCATTTTGGAACGCAATATCGCCCAAACGGAGGAGCGCAGCGCAAAGCTGTATGAGCATTACGCAGAGGGCATCCTGGATGCGGAGGATTTCCAGACGATGAAGGAGCGCTACGCTCAGGAGGTGCAGACAATGAAGGGGGAGCTTCAGGAGGCGCAGGAATCCAAGCGACGCTTAGACAGAAAAATTCAGAGGTATACCGACATGGCCAGCCGGGTGGAGATTTACCTGGGGGACCGCAGCTTTCACGAAGAGCTTGTAAAAGAGCTGGTGGATTATGTGGAGGTCAGCGCCAGCGGCGCGATCCATGTATGCTTCCGGTACGCAGATGAATTTCAGGCGGTGGCGGCGCTGACAGGGAGTGTGGCAGATGGGAAAGGGTAATGCCCTGTATCTCCGGCTTTCCATCGCAGACGGGGATTTGGGGAAGGACAATAAGGACGAGAGCAACAGCATTGAAAACCAGAGACTCTTATTGCAGGACTTCCTTCAGGGGCGCGATGACCTGGGGGAAGAAAGCACCGAATATATTGACGACGGCTATTCTGGTACAAATTTTGACAGGCCAGCCTTCCGACAGATGATTGAGGACGCCAAAAGTGGGAAATTTGATGCGATACTTATGAAGGATTTCTCACGGCTGGGCCGTGATTACATCGGCGTGGGGGACTACCTGGAGCAGATTTTTCCCATTCTCGGAATCCGCGTGATCTCCGTCAACAACCATTATGACAGTGACCACTACCAGGGCAGCACCATGGGGCTGGATATGGCGGTCAGCAATCTGGTAAACAGCCTGTACAGTAGAGATTTATCCAAGAAGCTGAAAAGCGCGCTGCGGGTTCGGTGGCAGCAGGGGAAGATTACCGGAGGAAAAGCGCCGTTCGGGTATATCAAGAACAAGCAGGAAGGAAATTTCGTCATCGACCCGGAGGCCGGTCAGTATGTCCGGATGATTTTTGAGAAAGCCATGGATGGCTGCAACACCGGGCAGATTGCTTATTATCTGAACGAGCAGCATATCCCAACCCCGTCCAGGTATAATGCGGACAGGAAGCTCCCCCACCATACCTTTAACCGTATCGTGCCGGAGCAGGAATCCGTTTGGGATACGGGGATGGTTCGGACGGTGCTGAACCGCTACGAATATACCGGCGCACTGGTGATGGGCAAGCGGCAGAAGCTCGCCGTTGGAAGCAATGTCACCAGAAAAGTGGCTGACAGCGATGTGGTAGTCGTCCCCAATGTCTCCCCACCGATTGTAACCGAGGAGGAGTTCCAGCTGGCGCAGGAGGCAATCCGTTTCCGTGCCAGGCCGAGCTATGTGGGGCAGAACAATTATCCGCTGAAGGGGAAAATCCGCTGCGGCACCTGTGGCCTCGTGCTGGCATATATGAACAGGGGCTTTGAGGAAAAGCTGTACTGCCCCCATAAACAAAATGCCGGTCCCCATTCCCAATGCTGCAAAGAGTATTATCTGGAACGGGAGATTGAGGGAACCGTCCTGTATTCTATAAAACAGATTCTGCGTGTCCTGGAGAAGCTGCAGGAAAAGTCTAACGGGACAGACGGCACCTGTCAGAAGGAAGGCAAAAAGCAAGCTAAGCAACTGGAATCGGAGCTGCAGCAGCTTCGCAGTGAACGTATCCGGCAATACGAAGCCTATGCGGAGGGAATTATCACGCGGGAGCAATACGCCGCAAAAAAGCAGCAGTTGACGGAGCGGATCGACAGCCTGCAGG
>JAJQBC010000004.1 GCA_021203465.1 Lachnospiraceae bacterium
ATTATAAACGCTCTGTGTACAGATGGAAGTACCGGTTTTCTGTCCTGGGAACAGCCAGTCATCTTTCCTGGCACCATGGTAATCATAACGGATATAGTCTGTCATGATCTCGAGAGCCTTTTGAGAAAGGACAGCATAACGGTCCGAGCGGTTCTTGGTTCGGCTGATGTAGATACAATTTTTAGAAACAAGGATGTCGCGGCAGTGGAGACGGCAAACCTCGCTCACTCTGAGGCCAGAAGAATACATCACAGCAATCTCGGCCTTATGTTTATGGTTGGAAATAGAGTTTATAATTCTGTCGGTTTCCAGCCGGGTCGGGACAGAAGGAAGATGTTCGTCGTAGCGGAGGTACGGGATCTGATAGCGATCCCAGTCCCTATGCAGAACGTAGCGGAAAAAGTCACACAATTGCGCGATATGTGAATTGATTGTGCGGTTGTTCAGTTTGCGGATATTTTTCAGGTACTGTAAATAAGAACGGATTTCCTCAAAAGTGATGCTGGGAATATTTTTTCCGGGAAGTTCCTTCTCTACCCACTCCAGAAACTCCCGGAGATAGGACGTATAGTTAGAAATAGTCCCAGATGCCAGATCACGCAGAGAAAGGATATCAGTATGCTTTTGGATATAGTCGTTGTAAATATCGTTCATGAAAATAATCCTCCATAAATTTTGAATTTATCACAGCAGTGGTGAGAATCAAAATTTATACGATAACTTCCCGTATTTCGGGACTAATTTCGCGGCCTACTGTCCGGCCGCGACTTCATTATGTGACTTAGGCCCCGGCTTCTTGCGAAGGCTTCCATCTTTATTATAGATGCCTCGCTTCGTTCCGGGTGCCACGCCGGGTTTCTTCCTGACCGTTCCATCCTGGTTGACCTTGGGTCGTTTTGTGCCTGGTTTCACCCCGGATTTTCTGCGAATCACATTGCCGTCCGAATCATACTGTTTATGGTGTGAACCTCGTTTTGGCCCGGGTTTTCCTGTGCCTGAGTACCGGGGTTCTGCCTGCCACGCGGTCATTTTCCGCTTTAACTGTTTCATCAAGCAATGCACTTCCATCCGCCCCAAGTTTACTGAAAAGGTCTGTTACCCTGGCTTTTTCCGAATGTGTGTACGTATATGAATTATCAAGCCGAACCATTTCCAGGCGGTCCGCCTCATCAATCATCCTCGTTGCACTTTGTCCAAGAGCTTTTGAGGCCTGTTCGATCTCAAACCGGATGATAGATGTGATGAACGCCGTGAAAAATTTTGCATATACAGACTGTGTGTTCTGGACTCGTAAAGTCCCGTAACCAAGCTGTGTTTTGATAAATCGGTACTGTGTTTCGGATGCATTTCGTGAAGCGTATCTCCTGTAAACGGATTCAGGAGGCATCTTCTCTGAACTGACAATACTGTACAGGCCTTTTTCATCAATCGCTTTTTGCAAGTCGGATGTATTGATTTTTACCAGCTGCTGCTCCTGGCCGTCTTCGGATGTTTCTGTCTCAAGGCGGAGCATGCTTTGGAACTGACTTTCCATCGTCACCTTATCGTTACGGCTAAGCTGACCGGCAACATCATTCATAGCACCATAAAGGTTCTTCAGGAGTGCCGTAACCCGCTCGCTCCCATTCTGGTAATCAAAAAAGAGCGTAACATAATCTTTATGGCTGTAACCTTTGAACAGCTGCGCCTCCTGCTGTACACCAAAAAGGTATGTCCCTGGAACAAGGTGCTCCGCATTCATTTTAATCCGGTTGCCATATTCACTGACAATAGAAGCAAAACCTTCCGGCTGTCCTTTTACCATAATCACGTATGGTATCCCGGCTCCGTTCAGGTACTCGAGGGTTGGCTTTGAACAATACCCTCGGTCCAGTATGACCCCCCTGAGGCTGATGCCGGATTCCGTGAGGAAGGAAATGATGTTCTTCATTGCCTTGGCATCAACCATTCCTCCTTCATATACGTCGAAAGTAACCGGAAAACCTTCGTCTGTTACTGCATAGGTAAAACTGATGATATTTACATTTTTCTTCGATTTTGCAGCACCTTTTTCTGCAATCTCAACACCTTTGCTCCGGCAGTCATCATTGGAACCGTCAATACAGAGCCAGACGCTATTGATGCTTTCCTCATTTTTGCAGTGCAAAGCCCATTCTTTGCGGAACTGCAGCACCTGCTCGCGTGTCATCTGGTGTTCGAACAGTTCCGTGTACTTTGAATCACTCCTGGCATCGCCGGAGTAAAGCATTTCGCCGCGCATACCTGCCTGGAACGCGGACACGACATCAGATTTATGGAGGATCGAATACATGGCAAAATCCATAACCGCGTCGGATACATTTACTCCAAACACTCCATCCATGGTGTCCTTTACGCCGGTCTTTGTATTAACAGCCTGGCAGAGAGTGAACATACCGATACGTTTTACCACAGGTTTTTTCTTTTCGCCGGAGATTTTTTCCCACGCATCAGGGAAGACTGTCGCATACTGTGTAGTCGGATACATCTTTGTCTTATCATCAGGGCATTGGTGGCCGATGGTAGTTCGCTTTGGCTCAGGATAGCCTTTTTCCCTGTTATAAGGCGCTTCAAGGACATATTTAATCAGCGCAGGCCTGCCGCCGCTTTGGCGTTCAATAGTAATATGTGATTTCGGGATATCTACTTTTATGTTTCTGATAACAGCCATAATTA
>JAJQBC010000014.1 GCA_021203465.1 Lachnospiraceae bacterium
AGCCACTGTCGCACACCGAAAGAGCCGGGGAAAAACTGAATAGTCCTCGATAGCTCAATGGTAGAGCACTCGGCTGTTAACCGAGTTGTTGCAGGTTCGAGCCCTGCTCGGGGAGGTCAAGAAAAGCCCGTAGATTCAATGAATTTGCGGGTTTTGTCTTACTCTAAAGGACACCGGAGACGGGGCAAAAAGAGCCTGATTTGGCAGGAATTGTACTGTTAACCGATGCAAAAAAACATGTGACTGTTAACCGAAGAAATGAAAGAAAAAGCAACTGGTAGTTAAAATCATGCAGGATGCGCCGTAAGTGCCGTGGCATATCGAATCCCTGACGATGGGAAACACAACTTCATACCGTATTTTTACATAGCGCCTATTTTACAGCTTAAAGCTAAAGCTGTCAGATAGGCGCTTTTTTTGTGCCCAAAATCAGGTGCGTATCAGATTAAGCGGCGGCAAGCCGGGAAAGAGAGGAAAAAATGGAGTACAGAGAGTTTTTGAACAAGGTTAAGTCTGATCTCGAGGCGGTGATGCCTGGTAATGAGGTAACAGTCAGAAACATCCAGAAGCTGCAGGGCATGTCGTACTATGGCATTTCGGTGAAACCGGAAGGGAGTATCGCTGCGGCTTCACTGAATCTGGAATCCTTCCATCGTAGATTTGAGAGGGGACAGGATTACAGGCAGCTTCTGGATGGGATTGTTAATGCCGTGCGTGAGGCGTTGGTGCTGGATAAGCAGATTTCAATCGACAACATTAAAGACTACGATCAGGTAAAGGAAAGGTTGACTGTTCAGCTCGTTGGAAGGGAGGGGAATGAGGACAGGCTTTTAACAATTCCGCATCATGATATGGAGGATATGTCTTTAGTGTACCATATTGATTTGGGACAGATGGGCGGCGGAACAGCCAGTATGTTGGTTACGAATGAGATGCTGCATGGTTATGGCATCAGCGCAGAGCAGCTTCATCGGGATGCACTGAAAGCTGCGCAGGAAAGACAGCCGTTTATTATTCAGAGTATGGACGAAATGTTGGCAGAACTCATGGGGACAGAACCAACTGAAGTAAGCGGTACACCGGATCTTTTTGTGGCAACCAATCCAGAAAAGAAGAACGGAGCTGGTGTGATCGCTTATCCGGGATTCATGGAGGCGGCAGCAGAAAAGATAAAGGGGAATTTTTTCATTCTCCCATCTTCGATCCATGAGGTGATCATGTTACCTGAAAATGGGACGATGGCCTATCAGAAATTGGAAGAAATCGTCGCGAATGTCAATGGGACGCAGGTCTTGCCGGAGGATCAGCTTTCTGGCAACGTATACCATTATGATTGCCATGAGAGGGTGTTCGAGCTGGCAGCGAAGTTTGTTGCCCGCGCAAGGAGAAAGGAGGAAGAACGGCCTTCCGTGTTGATAAGCCTGGAGGAGTATAAAGCAAAATCGGGTTCGAGAAAGAGTGGACTATCAGTTTCGAGGAATGAGTCGGCGCTGAGCATGTGAAGTGTGATCAAGGGATGAAGATATAATGATTATTCTTCGCCTGTAAGTCTCGACATGGCTCACGGGTCTTAAAACTATGAAAAGAAGGGAAGTGAGAAAAGAGAAAATGGCAAAGAAAGCCACTGTTCTGGCAGTCGCAAATCAAAAGGGCGGGGTTGGAAAGACTACAACGTGCGAGAATCTCGGTGTGGGGCTGGCGCAGGAAGGGAAGAAAGTATTGCTGATTGATTCAGACCCGCAGGCAAGCCTGACCATTGCGCTGGGCTATCCGAAACCGGATGACCTTTCTCCTACGTTGGCGGAAATGATGGAGAAGGTCAGGGCAGAGGAAGTTATTTCACCTGGGGAGGGTATCCTGCATCATGCGGAGGGTGTTGACCTTATGCCGGCAAATATCATGTTGTCCGGCCTGGAGGTGTCGCTGGTAAATGCCATGAGCCGCGAGACGATTCTAAAGCAGTATCTGAATACGGTGCGGCGGGAATATGATTTTATTCTGCTGGACTGTATGCCGAGTCTGGGGATGCTGACAATCAACGCGCTCGCGGCGGCAGACAATGTGCTGATTCCAGTGCAGGCGCAGTATCTTTCCGCGAAAGGGCTGGAGCAGCTTCTCCAGACGGTAAGCAAGGTGAGGCAGCAGATTAACCCGAAGCTGCGGATTGAGGGGATTCTCCTGACAATGGTAGATGCGCGGACAAATTACGCGAAAGAGATCAGCAGCCTTATCCGGGAAACTTACGGGAGTAAGATCAAGGTGTTTGCCGCGGACATTCCCCGCTCTGTCCGTGCCGCCGAGATCAGCGCGGAGGGCAAAAGCATTTTTGAGCACGATCCGAAGGGAAAGGTGGCGGAGGCTTACCGGGTCTTGACGAAGGAGGTGATAAAGGATGCCGAAAAAAGGCACAAACATCAGCTTGACCAGCTACGATGATATTTTTTCGACGGAGCAGGGTCGCGCAGAGGAAAAGCTGGAGAAAGTGCAGGAGATTCCGCTGTCAGAACTGCGCTCGTTTAAAAATCACCCGTTCAAGGTGCTGGATGATGAAGCCATGCAGAGAACGGTAGAGAGCGTAGCCAGATACGGTGTACTTGCCCCGGCGATTGCGCGTCCGCTGCCGGAAGGAGGGTATGAATTGATTGCAGGCCACCGGAGGCATCGTGCCTGTGAGCTGATTGGCAATAGGACGATGCCTGTTATCGTGCGAAATCTGGATGATGACGCCGCCACGATTCTGATGGTGGACAGTAACTTGCAGCGGGAGACAGTGTTACCGAGTGAGAGGGCGTTCGCTTATAAGATGAAGCTGGAAGCGGTGAAACATCAGGGAGCAAGGACAGATTTAACTTCATCCCAAGTTGGGATGAAGTTGCAAGCGCTTGATTTTGTGGGAAAAGAAGCAGGAGACAGTCGGAATCAAGTGCATCGTTTTATCCGTCTGACGGAGTTGATTCCAGAACTTCTGGAGATGGTGGATACGAAAAAGATCGCGTTTAATCCCGCGGTAGAGCTGTCCTATCTGAAACCGGAAGAACAGCAGGATCTTCTGGAAGCGATGGACTATGCACAGGCCACGCCGTCACTTTCCCAGGCACAGCGTTTAAAGAAACTCAGTCAGGAGGGGAACTGTACGCTGGAAGTGATGGAAGACATTATGAACGAGGAGAAGAAAAGTGATCTGGATAAGGTTACGATTAAGCAGGACGTATTGCGGAAATATTTTCCCCGTTCCTATACACCTAAGCAGATGGAAGATACCATCATCCGGCTGCTGGAACAGTGGCAGAAAAAGAAACAGAGACAACAGGACAGATAGTAGGATCATGAAGCACCCATTGAGGTGTTTTTTTTGGCCAAATTTAGACAAGGAGGAACAGTATGAGAGACATTAACGTGAATATCTATGGAGACATTAGCCTTATTCTCCCCGATCTTGCCGGTATGGCGACGGCTGAGGCAGAGGATGCATTTTCCGAGGAAGACGAGGAGTGCTATGAGGAGTGCGTAGACAGAGAAAATGTTGAACTGGAGGAAGAGGAAGCAGAGGCGCTGCTCGCGTTTTGCAATGATCTTCTGAAAGACTGGGCTGTCTGTGAAATTCATAAGGCAGGCAGCGAGAAGATTCCAGAGAAAGAGGAGGGGAGAGGATGCCGGTAGACAATGAGATTGTATTGGTGGTGGAGCCGGGGAAGGACGCCCGCGCCATGAAGCTTTTTGAGGCGGAGAAAGTGATGGGGCCGCTGTTGGTGCTTGACCCTATCAGGGGCGTGGTTCCGACATATGATCTGCCCATGATTTACAGCGGGCGGCAGGTGATTACGCTGGGGAAGGACAGGTTCCTGTATGGGAAAGCGATGATTTACAAGCCAATCTGTGACGGCGACATTGGTTCCGTGAGCAGCCTGGAGATTCAGGACGTAAAACGCATTTTTGAGATGCAGACGGTGACGCTGTGCGCGGACGGACATGATTTTCCGGCGTTCCGCATTTAGGAGGTGCGCGTGAAAGAGTATGATATTACGATTGCCGAGACACTGAAAAAGACGGTGACGGTGGAGGCTGAGAACAGTGAGGAAGCGCAGGAGATTGTGGAGGATCGCTGGAGAGACGGCGAGTACGTTCTGGATGCCGAGAGCTTTTCGGAGGTGGATTATTTTGTTGAAGCGGAACGCGATGTGCCGAGTGTCGAAGCCGAGAAAATCAATGTGCTCCTGATAAAGCCGGGGCGTTTTCCTCAGGAGGTCCAGATCGGGCTTGAGTACGAGGAACTGAGGAAAGCTGTTGGTGGCAGGGTACAGGTAACCTATCCATTTGAGGAGCTTGTAGGAATCATCTGCAATGAAGATGCTAAATACAATGGAATGCCTCCAAACCGCGCAATGCGTGATATGGATGGCAAAGTATATGACATCATTGTAGGAGATTTTCTTGTGGTGGGACTGACGGAAGACGATTTCTGTTCCCTTACGCCAGAGCAGGTGAAGTTTTACGAGGAGAGGTTCCATTGCCCAGAGACGTTTTTGAAAATGGGTCAAAGAATGTTGATCGTGCCAATCCCGGATGAAAATGTGCGGCGGCAGGATAGTCCAAAAGGACAGGAGCCGAAGCAGAAAAAGCCACAGGATAAGGAGTTGTAAGAGGAGGTGACCTATGCAGGACAATGTAAAGAAAGCTCCCTTCAAAAGTTATTTTGGGGAGGAGATGGTATCTCTCCGTGTCAATAGTTATTATTACGGCAACGGACTCCATATTGGCCTGACATCGTATAGTGAGTATGGCCCAGAGCCGTTTGCAGATATGACTGTCAACCTGAAAGGATACTCTTTGAGGCCGAATGAGGCATTTATTAACGGAGATGGCAGCGATAAATTTCTGCAATTTATTAAAGAGAACAAGTTGGGTATTGTTTTCCCATATAAGTATTCTTCCGGGTATGGCAGCTATGCAAAGGTATCTTTTGATCTGGACCGGCTTCAGGAATTTGATCCTGTCGGCGTTGCGGAATTTAAGGAAAAGCATCATATCCCTGAAAAAAAGGAGACAGTAAAGAAAAGCAGAAGAAGGGAACCTGAGCGGTGAGAAAGGAGGTGGCCTATGCAGGAAGAAGTGGAAAACAAAACAGTCAACCTGATGATCTCAACAACGAAGCTAACCGCCCGGACATTGATCGCGGGATTCCGGAAGTATTCGCAGCACCATGCCAAGGTAAAGGCCGGGAAAGCCGTCCCCCGCGGGAAACAGTCGGTGAAAGAACTGGTCGGGCAGGGACAGGGCGTATCGAGCCTGGATATTTCCACCACGGGAATCAGGGATTTTGAGAGGATTGCCAATAAATATGGAGTTGATTATGCCATCAAAAAGGATCAGAGCGTGACGCCGTCGAAATACCTGGTATTTTTCAAGGCGCGCGACGCGGATGCGCTGACAGCGGCATTTGATGAGTATCAGGCAAAACGCCTGAACCACCGGGATGAGAAGCCGAGCGTTCTTGCACAGCTCAATAAGTTTAAAGAGCTGGTAGCGGCTCTGCCAAAGAAGGTGCGCGAGAACGTGCAGGAGCGCGATATATGAGTGAGAAGACAAAGAAACAGCTTATCCTGCATCTGCCCTATGTGATTATGGGACTTTTTGCCACCAATCTGGGGGAGGCGTGGAGACTGGCAGGTGGAGCGGATACCTCGGAAAAGATGGTCTCACTGATTTCTTCATTTTCGCTGGCATTTTCCAATCCGCTGCCAAGCTTTCATCCGTTTGACTTGATGATCGGTCTCCTGTGCGGCGCGGCGCTCTGGCTGGCGGTGTACCTGAAAGGAAAAAACGCGAAAAAGTACCGTCACGGAACAGAGTATGGCTCGGCGCGATGGGGGACGGCAAAGGACATCGAGCCGTTTGTCGATCCGGTATTTGAGAATAATATTATTCTTACGAAAAGCGAACAGCTCATGATGAACAACTGCCCCTCGAATCCTGCCAACGCGCGAAATAAGAACGTGCTGATCGTAGGCGGCTCCGGCAGCGGCAAGACGAGGTTCTGGTTGAAGCCGAATTTATTGCAGTGTTCTTCAAAAAAATATCCGGTTTCGTTTGTAATTACTGACCCGAAAGGTTCCGTTTTAACAGAGTGCGGCAATGCTCTCCAGCATTATCATTACCGGATTAAGGTCTTCAATACCATCAATTTTAAAAAGTCCATGCACTACAATCCCTTCGCTTATCTTCATGGCGAAAAGGATATTTTGAAGCTTGTCACCACGTTGATCGCAAACACGAAGGGAGAGTCAAAAGGCGGTGACGAGTTCTGGGAAAAAAGTGAGAAGCTGCTGTACACGGCGCTGATCGCTTATATCCATTACGAAGCTCCAGTGGAGGAACAGAATTTTGCGACTCTGCTGGAGTTTTTAAATGCCATGGAGGTGCGCGAGGATGATGAGGAGTTCCAGAATCCGGTGGATCTGATGTTTGAAGACCTGGAAAAGTGCAAGCCCGGAAGTTTCGCCGGACGGCAATACAGACTTTACAAATTAGCTGCCGGAAAAACGGCGAAGTCGATCCTGATTAGCTGCGGCGCGCGCCTGGCACCGTTTGATATTCAGGAGCTGCGGGAGATCACGGCTTACGATGAACTGGAGCTGGACACTCTGGGAGATAAGCGCTCGGCCCTGTTTTTAATCATGTCAGATACGGACAGCACGTTCAACTTCTTGATTTCCATGATTTATACGCAGCTTTTCAACCTGTTATGCGAAAAGGCGGACGATGTGTATGGAGGCAGGCTGCCGGTGCATGTGCGCTGCCTGATCGACGAGTGTGCGAATATCGGCCAGATTCCTAACCTGGAAAAGTTGGTGGCGACCATCCGGAGTCGCGAAATCTCGGCCTGTCTGGTGCTGCAGGCACAGAGTCAGCTGAAGGCAATTTATAAGGATAATGCGGACACCATCATCGGCAACATGGATTCCCGCATCTTTCTCGGTGGCTCGGAGCCAACCACCTTAAAGGAGCTGAACCAGGCGCTGGGAAAAGAGACCATCGACAGTTACAACACGTCAGACACTCGTGGGAACAGCCCTAGCTATGGAACCAATTTTCAGAAACTGGGGCATGAATTGTTGTCTGTCGATGAGCTTGCCGTCCTGGATGGCAGTAAATGTATTCTGCAGCTGCGCGGCGTGCGCCCGTTTTTATCGGACAAGTACGATTTGACAAAGCATCCGAATTATAAATACACCTCGGATTATGACAAAAAGAATGAATTTAATATCGAGGCATTTTTGAATCGGAAGCTAAAACTGAAAGCCAATGACGAGTATGAAGTCATTGAAGTATGAGAAGGAGGAAGTGAAAAATGGCAGAGCAGACAGCAAGGCAGGGAGCCTACCCCAAACGGGAGGAGGTGACGATTAAATTTGGGAAAGGGCTTGTGGAGGAGCCGTTTGTGTCTAAAGCGGGCAAGGAATTGGTGGAGATTAAGATTCCCAATCAGGACCCGAACGACAGCAGGGCATGGGAGTCCTTTGTGGTATCCCCGAAGATGGTTCACGAGAATAAGTTCGGCAAAGGAGTCTGGATGAAGCTCCCCGCGGATGGTGTGACGAAGGTGTCGCGTTCGTTTGTAGAGGGGAAGGATGAGAATGGAAAGAACATCTGGGGAAGTGAGAGCCGGATGGTTTCCAACACGGAGCTGAAAGCGATGATGGAAGCCTATAAACAGAAAGACCGCGGCTCCGTTCTCTCTGACCTTTCCGAGAAAAAGGCAGCTGCCCCGGATGCCAGCCGCAGCGATGCACGGCCACGGGACAGGGTGAAAACGGCGTCCAGATAAAACTGAATAATGTAAAAATGAAAACGTTCCGAAAGATCCGGTATCTGACGGGACGTTTTTTATGCCCATAACTGTGTAGGATTTGCAGGGCAAACCGGATGCGGTTAGCAGGAGAAAAGAAGGTCCATTGCGAAGCCTGACGGATATGGAAGCAACCAAAAACTTTTGTGATGGCTCCGGTAAAAGACGGAGCAGAGAAGGAGGAACCGTATGGAATTTTTCAATGCTGCAATCGAAGTGTTGCAGACGCTTGTAGTGGCGCTTGGCGCTGGCCTTGGTGTGTGGGGAGTAATCAATCTGCTGGAAGGCTATGGCAACGATAATCCTGGTGCAAAAAGTCAGGGCATGAAGCAGCTCATGGCGGGCGGAGGGGTCGCCCTGATCGGTATCACCCTGATCCCGCTGCTTTCCGGACTGTTCGGCTGATGGAGGGAGGTGAAAGCCCTTGGACAGCATTATCAATCAGATCACGGAGTGGTTGAAAGAAATGCTGGTCAGCGGCATCATGTCGAATCTTTCGGGGATGTTTGATTCAGTCAACCAGCAGGTGGCTGATGTGGCCAGTGAAGTGGGCACTGCCCCGGCGAATTTTTCGCCGGGTGTATTCGCCCTCATCCAGAACATCTCCGAGAGCGTTATTCTTCCGATAGCGGGCATGATACTCACCTTCATCGTCTGCTATGAACTGATCCAGCTGATCATTGACCACAACAATCTGGCCAACTTTGAGACTTTTATATTTTTTAAATGGATATTCAAGACTTTCCTGGCCGTTATGCTTATCTCCAATACCTTTAACATTACCATGGCGGTATTCGATGTGGCGCAGAGTGTCGTGAACCGGAGCGCGGGTATTGTATCAGGCAGCACGGCGGTGAGTTCGGACATGTTGACATCCCTGGAGGAGACGCTGGAGACCATGGAGATCGGGCCGCTGATCGGTGTCTTTATCCAGTCACTGATCGTACAGGTTACCATGTATGCCCTGTCCGTGGCGATCTTTGTTATTGTGTACGGGCGTATGGTGGAGATTTACCTGATGACCAGCCTTGCGCCGATTCCATTTGCCACCTTTGGCAACCGGGAACAGAGCCAGATCGGACAAAATTATCTGCGCTCCCTGATTGCGCTGGGATTTCAGGGTTTCCTGATTATCATCTGCGTGGGGATTTACGCGGTACTGGTCCAGTCTGTCTCGGTGACGGATGACATTATATCGTCCCTGTGGGGCGTGATGGGATATACCGTGCTGCTGGTGTTTGCCCTGTTTAAGACGGGCAGCATCAGTAAAAGTGTGTTCAATGCCCATTAGAAATGAGGAGGTGAAGAAAGATAGCAGCATATATTTCAGTCCCGCGGGATCTGACGCGGGTAAAATCAAAGATTTTGTTTGGGCTGACAAAGCGTCAGCTCATCTGTTTCGGGGCAGCGGCGTTGATCGGCGTACCGACCTATTTCGGGCTTCGTAGTATTGGAAATACCAGTTTGGCGGCAATGGGGATGATCCTGATCATGCTTCCGCTGTTCTTCCTGGCTATGTATGAGCAGGACGGGCAGCCACTGGAAGTGATTGCAAAGCATTTCGTTGACGCACGTTTCCGAAGGCCGAAGGTGAGGCCCTATAAAACAGACAATTATTATGCAGTCCTGATGCGCCAGTATCAGGTGGAAAAGGAGGTTTATGCGATTGTTTGCAAAGAAGAAAGCGAAGCGCGATGTGAAGATGCCGCAGAGCCTGTCGAAGAAGGAGGCAAAGCAGGTGCGGCAGATCGTGGACGCCGCGCGGCGGGATAACGGCATCCCGCAGACGGCGCAGCAGTCCATTCCGTTTGAGCGGATGTTCCCGGACGGTATTTGCCGGGTAACAGGGAATTATTACACCAAAACGGTGCAGTTCCAGGATATCAACTACCAGCTGGCGCAGCAGGAAGACAAGACAGCGATTTTCGAGGAGTGGTGTGGGTTTCTGAATTTCTTTGACAGCTCCGTCCATTTTGAGCTGTCCTTTATGAATATGGCGACTGACGCGGAGAGCTTTGAGAAATCCATTCGGATTCCTTTCCAGAAGGATGAATTTAATCCGGTCCGCACGGAATACAGCCAGATGCTGAAAAAGCAGCTTGCGCAGGGAAATAACGGGCTGACCAAGTCCAAGTACCTGACCTTTGGGATTCAGGCGGATTCCATGAAGCAGGCGAAACCAAGGCTCGACCATGTAGAGGTGGATCTGCTCAATAACTTCCGCCGCCTGGGAGTGACGGCGCGGGTCCTGAACGGGAAAGAGCGCCTGCATCTGATGCACTCCATGTTTCACATGGGGGATGATGATAAATTCGCTTTTGAATGGAAATGGCTGGCAGAAAGCGGCCTGTCGGTGAAGGACTTTATCGCGCCGACTTCCTTCGCATTTCCAAAGGGACGTATTTTTCAGATGGGGAGCCTTTACGGGGCGATGTCGTTTCTGTCCATTACCGCATCCGATATTTCCGACCGGATGTTGGCGGATTTCCTCGACATGGATTCCAGCCAGATTGTATCCATGCACATTCAGTCGGTAGACCAGACGAAGGCCATTAAGACAGTGAAGCATACGATCACGGAGCTGAACCGTTCCAAGATTGAGGAGCAGAAAAAAGCCGTCCGTGCCGGATATGACATGGATATTATTCCCAGCGATCTTGCCACCTACGGAAAAGATGCAAAGGAACTGTTAAAGGAGCTGCAGAGCCAGAATGAGCGGATGTTCCTGCTCACTTTCCTGGTGATGAACACCGGGCGCACGGAGCAGGAGCTGGAAAACAACGTGTTTCAGGCACAGAGTATTGCGCAGAAGCATAACTGCAATCTGCGGCGGCTCGACTACCAGCAGGAACAGGGCCTTATGAGCAGCCTTCCGCTGGCTTATAACCAGATTGAGATCCAGCGAGCCATGACCACCAGTTCCACGGCGATCTTCGTACCGTTCACAACGCAGGAGCTGTTCCAGGATGGGAAAGAGGCTCTGTATTACGGTCTCAACGCCCTGTCCAATAACCTGATTATGGTGGACCGCAAAAAGCTGAAGAACCCGAATGGCCTGATCCTGGGTATGCCGGGTTCCGGCAAATCCTTTTCGGCAAAGCGGGAGATCACCAACGCGTTCCTGGTAACGGACGATGATGTGATTATCTGCGATCCGGAGGCAGAGTATACTGCGCTGGTGCAGAAGTTCAAAGGGCAGGTAATCAAAATCAGCCCGACCAGCAAGCAATATATCAACCCGATGGACATCAATCTGAACTATTCCGAGGAGGACAATCCGGTTGCCCTGAAAGCGGATTTCATCCTGTCTCTGTGTGAGCTGATCGTTGGCGGGAAAGAGGGGCTGCAGCCGGTGGAGAAGACGGTCATTGACCGCTGTGTCCATCAGATTTACCAGAAGTATTTCAATGACCCCGGACCGGAAAACATGCCGATTTTACAGGACTTATATGAAGCACTGTTGAAGCAGGAGGAAAAGGAGGCGCGACATGTGGCAACCGCCCTGGAAATCTATGTAATCGGGTCGCTGAACCTGTTTAATCACCGCACCAACGTGGATATCGAGAACCGGCTGGTGTGCTACGACATTAAGGAACTGGGAAAGCAGCTCAAAAAGATCGGGATGCTGGTGGTGCAGGACCAGGTCTGGGGTCGTGTGACGGCCAACCGCTCAGCCGGCAAGACCACTCGCTATTATATGGACGAGTTCCATCTCCTTTTGAAGGAGGAGCAGACGGCCGCGTATTCCGTGGAAATCTGGAAGCGTTTTCGGAAGTGGGGCGGCGTGCCCACCGGCATCACCCAGAACGTAAAGGACCTGTTGTCGAGCCGCGAAGTGGAGAACATTTTTGAGAACTCCGATTTCATTTATATGCTCAACCAGGCCGCCGGCGACCGGGCGATCCTTGCAAAGCAGCTGAACATCTCGCCCCATCAGCTTTCTTATGTGATGCACTCCGGTGAAGGTGAGGGGCTTTTATTCTACGGCAACGTGATCCTGCCGTTTGTTGATCGGTTCCCGACCGACACGGAGCTGTACCGGATCATGACCACCAAGTTGTCCGAGGTGACGGAGCAGGAGGTGTGAGATGAAAAGGACGACCACCCGGCTGAAATTTAAGGAGGACGACCTCAAAGATAAGAAAACATCGGATGCGGCAAAGAAAGCGGAGCGGGCGGCGGATAAGGCGGACAAGGCAAAGAAGCGGCTCTATCGGGAGCATAAACTGACGGCGGAACCATCTTCCGCTGTCAGCCATAAAAAGAAACTGAAGTTTGAAAATGCCAGGATAGAAAAGCCTTCTGATACTGTCCGCTCGATAAAGCGTGCGCCGGCAAGTGTGGTGTCCGCAAAGTTTCATCAGGAGGTCTCCCGGACCGGTGACGACAACGTGGGGGTGCAGGCGGCAGAGCAGAGCGAAAGCCTTGCGGAAGGAACGCTCCATACGGCCGGGCATGCTTCCTACAGCCGGAAGCTGAAAGCCTATGATAAGGCAGAAAAACTGGAGACAAAGGCGGATAAGGCGGGCGTGGAAGCACTTTATCAGAAGTCCCTGAAGGATAATCCGGAGGCGACGACTAATCCGGTTTCCCGCTGGAGGCAAAGGCAGGCCATCAAACAGGAATATGCTGCCATGCGCGCGGGGAAAACCGACACGGGTGTCTATGGTGCATCCGCAACGGAAGCGGGGAAAGGGGTTTTCGGAGGTACAAAAGAAGCCGTAAAGGAGGGCGGTACACTGACAGAAAAAGCTGCGGAGTTTGTAAAAAATCATTCCGGCTCCCTGATCCTCATGCTTGCCGTCGTGCTTCTTCTTATGATCGTGGTCAGTTCCCTTTCTTCCTGCTCTATCTTATTCCAGAGCGGGGTAAATGTGACGCTGGGGGCGTCTTTTACTGCGGAGGACGATGATATCTCCGGTGTTGAGGAAGACTATTCCGCACTGGAAGCGGCGCTGAGAAATGAGATCGACAACATTGAATCGACCCACTCCGGCTATGACGAATACCGCTATACGCTGGATGAGATTAACCACAATCCCTATGAGCTGGCGGCATATCTGACAGTCATTCTGGAAGATTATGCCCGCGAAGAAGTGCAGGATATCCTGCAGCAGCTTTTTGAGCAGCAGTACACGCTGACTTTGGAGGAGGAAGTGGAAATCCGCACCCGCACAGAGACACGGACGGTGCATGATCCCGTTACAGGAGAAAGCTCTACGGAGGAATACGAGGTCGAGTATGAGTATTATATCCTGAATGTCACCTTGACAAACAACGGCCTTGGAAGCGTGGTCAGTGCAGCCGGTCTGACCGATGACCAGATGGAAAGGTATGAGCTGCTCCTGACAACCTATGGCAACAGGGCCTATCTGTTCGCGGACGATATCTATGCGGTATCTGCCGGTGAATATCTGGATTATGACATTCCCGGAGAGGCGCTGACCGATACGGCCTTTGCCAATATGATACGGGAAGCGGAAAAGTATCTGGGATATGCCTATGTATGGGGAGGTTCCTCCCCGTCTATGGGATTTGACTGTTCCGGATATGTGTGCTGGGTGCTGAACTACTGCGGCAACGGCTGGGACGTGGGGAGGACGACGGCGAACGGCCTATTGAGTTATTGTGATGTTATCACGGCTGACGAGGCACAGCCGGGAGACCTGATTTTCTTTCAGGGAACTTATGGGACAGGCGGTGTCAGCCATGTGGGAATTTATGTGGGGAATGGAATGATGATCCATTGCGGGAATCCCATTTCTTACGCCAGTATCGAAACGACGTACTGGCAGGAGCATTTTTATTGTTTTGGCAGGCTGAAATAGAGAGCCTTGAAAGGAGCGAATATGGGAGCAAAGTTAGATAAGATCCGTATGGACCTTGATAAAGCCCGTATTAAACGGGCAGAGTGGGAAGCGAAAGTGAAGGATCTGGAGCGCCGGTATACGGAGGAGGAGAATACCGAAATCCATGACATGGTCCACGCGGCGAACCTGATGCCGGAGCAGCTGGCGGAGCTGATCCGCATGGCGGCAGTATCCATGCCGCAGACAAATACAGAAAAGATGAAGGAGGAACAGAATGAGGAGTAAAAGAATAGCAGGATGCCTGGCGGCGCTGATTATGGGTGTAAGTATGTGTCCGTCGGTGGCCATGGCAGTCGGAAATACGGGTGTGGTTGTGGAAGAGACAGAAAATACCTCTGCGGAAACAGAGGAGGCTGATGAGGGTACGGCTGCGGAGACAGAGACAACGGTTGACGCCGCTTCTATGGAGGAGCTTCTGAGTATCCTGTCCGATTACGGGGTCAGCGTGACGGTCACAGATGGGGAAGACAGTGATGGAACGGAGTCGGCGGCAACCATGGTTGGTATCGTGGATACGGACGGCGGCAGTCTGAATGTCCGCATTGGTGCAAGTCTGGACAGTGATGCCTTTACCCAGCTTGCAGATGGCACCCAGGTCGAGGTGGTCAGCACAGATGGCGAGTGGGTACAGATTGTACTTCCGGAGTGTAACGGATATGTCAGCGCCGACTATCTCTCCATCGTGGAGGTGGCGGCAGAGAGTACGGAGGAGGAGGGCCTTTCCCTGGCCCTCAGTGAAGATACGATTTCCCTTTTGCTTCAGATGTTTGCTGAGGGTTCGTATGACACGGAAGATGCCGGTCTGACACCGGACGGGAACCTGTCGCTGGTGGATGACATTGGAAACACAGAATCCGGAAAACAGTTTATCACCCTTGTAACTAAGAACGGCAATTATTTTTATCTCATCATCGACCGGGATGATGACGGAAATGAGACCGTCCACTTTCTGAACCAGGTGGATGAATCGGATCTGCTCGCGTTGATGGACGAGGAAGAAGTAGCCGCCTATGAGGAGGCAGCGGCGGCGCAGATCGAGGAAGCCGCGGAACAGGAGGCAGTAGAAGCAGAAACGGAAACCGAGGCGGTTACAGAGGAGCCAGAAACCACAAAGTCAGGAAACCTGATGCCTGCGGCAATTTTATTCCTTGCGCTGCTTGGCGGCGGTGGAGCCTTCGCCTGGATGAAGCTGAAGGATAAGAAAAAGGCAGTACAGGAGAAACCGGACCCGGATGCGGACTATGAGGAGGAGACCGACGACTATGAGTATCCGGATGAAGCCGGGGAAGATGATGACACAGAATATTACGATGACCTGAATGAAGAAGAGGAGGATTATGGCTACGATCCGGAGGATGACGAGCCGGTATAAGTGAGAAATTTTGTGCAGAGAGGAGGTGGTAATGGTGGAGAGAGGTTCCCGGTACGGGCCGCCCCTTCCTCGGAAACCGGACGGTTCGCTCTATGAGATGTCGGAGGCACAGCGGGGGGAGGCGGCGAAGCTGATCGCCAGGGAATGCTGTAACTATCATAAGGGGAATTGTATTCTCCTGGATGATGGGGACGAGCGGACCTGCCCGCAAAGGATTTCCTATGCGGCCTCGTGCAGGTGGTTTCGTAATGCGGTGCTGCCCTTAAATCCGGAGCTGGAGGCTGACATTTTCAAAGACCGCGACAGGAAACGCTGTGAAAGGTGCGGGGCAAGGTTTGTCCCTGGCTCTAACCGGAGCAGGTTCTGTCCCGACTGCGCGGCGAAGGTGCGGCGGGAAAAAGAGCGGGAACGGAAGTGGAACAAGCGGCATATGTCCGCATTTAGGGGCTGAAAAAGCCCGTATTTATAAGGAATAAAAAGCGCATTTCGGGCATCTCCTGGAAACTTTATCACGGATGCTCGTTTTTGCGTTTCTAAATGCAGACATGAACAAAAAAGAAAGGAAAAAATGCGAATGAAGGTTTTAAAAGAAACAAGGCTGTTTCTGATCTTTGCGCTGGTATTCAGTATGTTGTTCGCAGCGATGGCGGCTGATGCGCAGGCGGCAAGTGCTTCGGATTATGTGACAGTGCTCACAGACAGTTCGACGCTGCCGGATACAAGCTGCTATCTTACCATGCGCCAGAGCAATATGTCAGTGGTCTGGAATTCATCCTACAGCAGCTCGGATTATTCGGAATCATCCGGAACGATGTATTACCTGTATCTGAAAGTTAAGCAGGCATCCGGCACTTACACTTATGAAGACCCCTGCGATATTGTCTTTACAGAGGCAGGGGAGGTTGCGGGGCGTGCTGTGGATATCACCGTCCACATCGACCAGGTGCAGGTTTATAACTATGGTTCCAAAGCGGTTGGAACCATGTGGTCCTTTGCAGCAGTCGGGCCGGGCAGCTGGGGCGGCGGAGCTAATACACTCTGGTTCTGGGCAGGCGGCCAGGGCGGTGCGCAGAAGATTGATTATACGACCCATGTGACATGGCATGATACCGGGGAGGAGTGTAATCTCTCTTTCTACCAGTGCTGTTATGATATCGACGTTGCCAATACGACCCTTACAGCTTATAAGGAAGCATGGGCGGCTTCGCTTGATGATTATCAGAAATTCTTTGTTTATTCTGGCAGTACGAACACCACCTCCATTACAGCGGATAACATGCTGAAATTCACGTCCACGACGACCTATAACGTGACAGGGACAGATTCGATTACGCTCACCGGCGCGGTCGGGGTTACAAAGTCTTCCACCTTTTCCGGTTCTTATTGGGAGAACGGGGGCTGCGGCACATCGCTGGAAATCTACAGCACCTACGCCAATTTAAATGAGCCGGTGAAGACGACGGATACGACTAAGACCTACTCTGCCGGGGACTCGATCACCTGGGAGATTTCCTATAATCTCGGAACCTTTTATAAGGACGTGTTCGCTCCGTTCGAGAGCATTGTAATCAAGGATTATCTGCCGGAGGCGGCGGAATATAAGTCCGCGGCGCTCTACAACAGCTCCGGCGTAGATATCACGTCTTCGGCGGGGACGCTGACCTATGAGGAAAGCGAAAACCTGGTCACTTACACGTTCAATGAGGATTTCCTGAACACAACCAGTAACTATGACGGGACGGATTATGTCGTGGTCATCAACGCCGAGATCAAGAACTTAAACATCTCCTATGAGCTGGCAAATACTATGTACGCGGTTATTGATGGCATTGAGTTCACCAGCAGCACTCCGACCGTCGAAGTGGTAAATCCCACCATGAGCATCGAAAAGACCGCGGACGCGGCGACCTATCAGGTGGGCGATATTGTCACCTACACGATCACGGTGACAGAGACAACGGAGGATGGCACGGCTTTAGGCGTGGTGGTCAGCGATACCCTGCCCGATATGCTGGAACTCTTATCGGTAAGCTATGATACCGACGCCGGGTCACGCACGGATGACGGGAGCGGAAACGGATTTGAAATCACTTATGCTTCCATTCCTTACGGAACTCCGGAGACGATTACGGTAAAAGCAAGGGTGCTGGACTGCGCGGTGAACACCGAGGATCATTTCGTAGAAAATGTTATAACCAATACCGTTTCCTGCCAGTTTGATAATGCGATCGACCGTGGGGAGGAACCCATCACGGATGAGTGCAGCATCACGATACTGGAGCCAGTGATTTCTGTTTCAAAGAAAGCGGATAAAGAGACCGTCCAGATCTGTGACGATGTGACTTGGTTAATCACGGTAACGCAGAGTACGGAGAATGCAGTGGTAGGCGGTGATCTGGTGATCACGGATGTGATACCGGAGGGTTTGAGTTTTAATGATGACGTGGTTATTACGGGCAGTAATGCCGAAAACGCGGCTGTGGAATATGATGACAGTACAGGAGCGCTGACCATCACGTTTTCAGAATTCGCCTATGGTACAGCGACGATTCAGTATTCAACAATGGCTGGGATTGCAGCAAAGGATCAGACCCTGAAAAACTGTGTGACGGTCACGACAGAGGAACCGGACACCAATTTCCCGGAGGAAAAAATCGAAGTACCGGTGGAGGTGTTTTCACCCGAAATTATTACAGAGGTGGTGAACGGAACCATTACAGAAGCGGATGATTGCATTCCCTATGGAAGCGATAAGGTCATCGAGTACGTTCCGGAAGAAGGTTATCTTCTGAAATCCGTGACGGTGGATGGGGAGAGTGTGGATATCACGCAGTATCCCGACAGCTATACCTTTACGGATGTGCAGGAGGATCACGAGATCAAGGTGGTGTATGTGAAGCCGGCTATGGGCAAGTCTGTCACCAAAGAAGGAGTGGACGTAGATGGTATTGTGATTTCAGACGGGGATACCGTAGTTTACACGATCTCTTATGAAAATCCGACCGGCGCTGCCAGGACGGTCAGCATTACAGATGCAGTGCCTTCCGGTTGTGAGATTGTAGAGGGAAGCATCAGTGACGGCGGCGTTTACGAGAATGGTGTGGTTGGCTGGACGCTTACCGTAGAGGCTTATGGGAGCGGTTTTGTATCATTTTCCTGCGTGATGGGAAGTGAGACGCAGGGCAGTATTGTGAAAAATACGGCGACCGTGACCTTTTATCCGCTCGATGGCAGCACGTCAGAAAAAGAAGTCATTCTTTATGATACGGTCAGCACGCCGGTTCTCGCGGACCCTGTAAAATCCGTATGGGACGAGGATGGGGACGTGACGAACTGTGTAGTAGCTGCCGGGGATACTTTGACGTATCGGATCAGCTTTATCAATCCGGCTGCGGAGGAAAAGACCTTTGTGGTAACAGATGAAATCCCTGCCGGAGTGGCACTGGTAGAAGACAGTATCAGTGATGGTGGAACTGTATCTGAGGGCGTTGTGGCATGGACGCTGAACCTTGCCGCAAAAGAGAGCAAAACAGTCACTTTTTCTGTGACAGTTGATGAGCCGGCGCAGGAACTGACGAAGATTTATAACCAGGCGAATGTATCGGTTGACCTCGCGGATAAAGTTACTATTTCTACCAATGCGCCAGAGGATGAAGACAGGACGCCGGTCTATGTGCTGGATGAACCTGTGAAAGCTGTGATGAATGCTGACGGTGAAAATATCGGCGTTGACGGCGATGGGAATGCGGTGCAGACGGTCAAACAGTCTGGTGATGTGATCACCTATAGCATTTCGTTCCAGAATCCGGCTGTTGAGACAAAAACCTTTACGGTAACAGATGAGCTGCCGGATGGGGTGAGGTTTCTATCCGCAGATAATGACGGCGTTTATGATGAAGATACGCACACTGTCACATGGACACTGGATGTAGACGCGGACCAAGAGCAGGTGGTATCGGTGAAAGTAAGAATCCTGAAATCTGCCGAGGACAGCATTTTGGAGAATGATGCCGTTGTAAGTGTGGACGCCGCGTCACTTCCCACCAATACGGTGGAAACGCCGGTAATGGAAACGCCGGTTAAAACGGTGCTGAGCGGAGAAGATGATGTAGACGGTGTGGTTATGGCATCTGGTGAAGAACTGACTTATCAGGTTCAGTTTACCAATCCGGCATCAGTGGCAAAGACTTTTACGGTGACAGATAAGCTGCCGGAAGGCGTAAGCTTTGTTTCCGCAGATAACGATGGCGTGTATGATGAGGATGCCCATACCGTCACCTGGACCATGGATGTGCAGGCTGGCCAGTCCCAGACAGTATCCGTTGTGGTTAAGATTCTGGAATCCGCAGAGGGGAATATCCTTAAGAACAGTGCAACCGTAAGTGTGGATGAAGCAGAACTGGAAACAAACACGGTGGAAACTCCCGTGCTGGAGACGCCGGTGAAGGATGTGCTGTCAGAGGCTGACGGGGATTCCATCAACACTCTGCCAGTTCAGGCAGGTGAAACGCTGTATTATACGGTGGCTTTTGAAAATCCCGCGGATACCGAAAAGACAGCGGTGGTCACAGATACGCTGCCGGAAGGTGTAAGCTTTGTCTCTGCCGACAATGGCGGTGTGTATCACGAAGATGCCCATACCGTCACCTGGACGCTGACCGCGGCGGCGCATGAGAAAATCACGGTGGCCGTAGAGGTCAAGGTGCTTGTATCCGCGGAGGGGACGAACCTGTTTAACCAGGCGTCTGTGAAGGTGGACAGGGCTGATCTGAAAACGGTCTCAGAGAACGGAACAGATGAGGAGGACACCACCAATAATTATGTGCCCGTGAAAAAGGTTCTGGATGCGGACGGCAACGACATCGACGGGGATGTGCTTGCAGTAGGCGATACCGTAACGTATCAGATCACCTATGAGAATTCAGGCAGCTCCACGCGCACGATCACGATTACGGATGTACTGCCGGAGGGAGTGAAGTATGTTTCTTCCTCTGACGGAGGCAAGGTACAGAGCAGTGTGAAGGGACAGACGGTTACCTGGGAGTTGTGTGTCGCACCGCATACAAAGGGTTATGTGTGTGTGAAAGTCAAGGTAACTTCAGACCTGGCTGGTCAGACCTTTGCCAACAGTGCTTCGGTGTCAGTGAAAGACGATACGACCGGACAGGAAAAAACGGTGACGACGAATGAGGTATCCAACTCGGTTCTGGAAGATGCCGTGAAAGCGGTACTCAGCAAAAACGGGAAAAAGGATTTAAGCGATGAGACGGTAGAACCCGGTACAGTATTGCAGTATCGGATCACGGTCAAAAATCCTTCAGAGAGCGAAAAGACGTTTACCATTACCGACGAACTTCCGGAAGGAACCACTTTTGTTTCGGCGGATAATGGCGGAGTCTGTGAAGACGGTGTTGTCACATGGACGCTGACCCTGAAAGGTGGAGAGACAAAGACGGTTGCCCTGTTTGTCTCTGTGGCGGATGATGCTGCGGGCAGCTTTGTACAGAACCAGGCATCTGTAACAGTAGATGGAGCGGCGGTCAGTACGAACGTGGT
>JAJQBC010000005.1 GCA_021203465.1 Lachnospiraceae bacterium
TTTTTTTCAAGCATAAGCCGGCATACGCCATTCCTCTACGTCTCGTTGGCTCGGAGAAGGGTATAATAGAAATATATTATCCTCCGATATTAGAAATTAAAATAAATAAAAGGATTATTTCCCCCCATAACCAGATAGGAGACCGCTATGATAACTAGTCCTACGGCTCCAATGTCAAAAACTGCATTGATCAGACTTGGTGTTTTGAGTTTCTGACCAAGTCGAGTTTTAAAACACGCTAATATCGGAGTACAACAAATCAAAGATATGATTAGCAGAGTCTTATAATCATTTGCATAACGAAGTACATTATTATCAGTCAAAACATTACCTGCTCGCCCCAGCATCGCATTTAAATAGCACTTCGCTTCATATAAACTATTAGATCGAAAAGCAACCCATCCGAACATAATACATAACAATGTAAAGATTCGATAGCAAAAGGTCTGCATTAAACTCAAATTTTTTTTAGGGAGTCCTGTTAATTTTTCAAAAGACAAAAGGGTAAAATACCATAGCCCCCACCCAATAAATGTCCAATTTGCTCCGTGCCATATTCCGGTCAGTGTCCATACCACAAAAAGATTACGCAATAATTTCCATTGGCTATTCACTCTGGAACCTCCCATAGGAAAATATACGTAATCTCTAAACCATTGTCCTAAGGACATATGCCAACGTCTCCAGAATTCAGTGATATTCTTTGAAATATATGGATAATCAAAATTCTCTGGAAACTCAAATCCGAACATTTTGCCAAGACCTATTGCCATGGAAGAATATCCGCTGAAATCAAAAAAGATTTGAAGAGAGTATGCAAGCGCCCCAAGCCACGCAAAACCAATACTCAGATTTTCCGGAGTCTTGGCCAGATCAAATGCAGCGTCGGCAATAACAGACATTTGATTTGCCAGAAGAATCTTTATTGCGAAACCACGGCTAAATCGACTAACTCCAGATATGAATTTTTCTGTAGTAATAGATCTGTTTTCAATTTGATCTGCAATGGTGCGGTAACGCACAATGGGACCAGCAATCAACTGAGGGAAAAAGGCGATATATAGTCCTAGATAATAAGGATTTTTCTGAACCGATGTATCGCCACGATACACATCAATTACATAGGAGAGAGCCTGAAAAGTAAAAAAGGAAATTCCAATTGGTAAAACTATATTTGTTACCACAATTGAATTTCCTAGTAACCTATGCAGATTCTCTGTAAAAAAATTCATATATTTATTGTAAAACAGAATTCCTAAATTGATTATTACGGCTAGACCTAAACATAATTTTCGGAAAACTACATCATCACTCCAATCAATTAACCTTGCAATTGCATAATTGAACAGGATAGATGCAATCATTACGAAAACGAATTCTGCCCCCCCCCAAGCGTAAAATATGAGACTTGCCCCCAAAAGCCAATAATTTCTGACAGTCTTAGGCAAGATCATATTTACAACCAGCGTAACAGGCAAAAAGTAGAACAAAAACGTCAGACTTGAAAATACCATACCTATGTCCCTATATTTTACCGAACTCTGTTTTCCGCACGGTTAATAATATAAAAGCCCTTATCATTCAATGAATTTTCTCGATTATACAGCATCTCACTGTCATCCATCTGGCGAAAGATCGCACCTGCCTCTTCCGCGATACATTGCATTGCGGCTGTATCCCATTCCATAGTCGGGTTATGGCGGTAATAGATTTCTGCATCGCCCTTGGCAACCAGACATCCTTTCAGAGAACTACCAATCCGTACAATGTTCTTAAACTGATATTTTTCGATCAGCTCTTCCATTTCGCTGCATCCATGAGAGCTACTCATCACCAGGCGTACACGGCCAAGATCTATGATATCGGATACATGAAGCTGTCGAACATTCCCCTCGGCGTTCTGCAGAAAACTTCCCATCCCCTTTGCAGCATAGTACAGTTCCCCGGTTACCGGAACATAGATGACGCCCATGACACTTCTGTGCTGATAGGCAAGTGCAATATTGACGGTAAACTGCCCATTCCGTTTCAGGAATTCTTTTGTTCCGTCCAGCGGATCGACTACAAAACAGTAATCATTCTGTAACCTCTCCATATTGTCTTTTTCTTCCTCTGACAGGATCGCCCAGTTCGGGAAGCTCCTTTGAAGTCCTTCCACGATCACCTGATCGGACAGCTTGTCCGCTCTGGTAAGCGGAGAGTGATCTTTTTTGTACTCTACCTCTTTAAATAATTGTCCGCTGTTGTATACACTCAGAATTTCTCTTCCAGCCCGTACTGCCAGCTTCTTTGCTTTTTCAAGAGGTAAATACAGATCTTCCATTCTCAATAGCCCCTTTCTATACGTTTCTCAATATAATTTAGAATATCGTCGACACACTCCGCCAATGGCTTTCTGGAGGTATCGATCACCAGCTCCGCGCCGTGCGGCGTCTCATAGGGACTGGAAATGCCGGTGAAATTCGGGATCTCCCCTGCCCTTGCCTTTTTATAAAGCCCTTTCACGTCGCGCCGCTCACATTCCTCCAGCGGTGTACTCACATAGACCTCGATAAACTCTTTTCCTATGATCTCCCGCGCATTCTTCCGGTCGCTCGAGAAGGGAGAAATGAAGGAGGTCATCACAATCAGACCCGCGTCGTTCATCAGCTTCGCGACTTCCGCGATCCGGCGGATATTCTCAACACGGTCGGACTCCTCGAAGCCAAGGTTCTTATTGAGGCCGAGACGGATATTGTCGCCGTCCAGCACCATCGTGTGTTTTCCCATCGCCACAAGCCGCTTTTCAAGCTCATTCGCAAGCGCCGATTTTCCGGAACCGGAAAGGCCAGTAAACCACACGGTCAGCGGCTTCTGGTTCTTCTGCGCGGCGCGCAGCTCCTTCGTCACATCCAGCTTCTGCTCCGTCAGATTGCGATCCCGCCGCAGAGAATTGTTGACCGTACCACAGGCGGAAGTCATATTGCTGATCCGGTCAATCAGCAGGAAAGTCCCAAGCGCGCGGTCACAGTCGGCCCCCGTTTTTTTACGGAAACGGTTGAAGATCATCTTATCCGAGACTGCAATATCGCAGACCGCAATCTCATTTTTACGGATCTGCTTTGCAGGAAGGCGGGAACCGTCGTTTACATCAATCCAGCACTTGATCTTCAGTACCGTCGCCGGAAGTACTTTTGTCCCCAGTTTCAGCATATAATTCCGCCCCGCTGTGAGCGGCGCCTCGTCCATCCAGAGCAGCGTCGCCGTGAACATACTGCCCACTTCCAGCGCGGCGTCCTTCATGATCACGTCGCCGCGGGATATATCGATCTCCCGGTCAAGCTGTACAGTCACAGCTTCTCCCCGGCGAATCTTCTTTTTCTCTTTGCCGCAGTTCAGAAGGCCGCTCACCTTCGCCTTCTCGCCGCTCGGCAGCACCGTCACCTCGTCTCCGAGGCTTAAGGAGCCATAGGCCACCTGCCCCTGGAAACCGCGGAAGGTACGGTCAGGACGGCTGACGCGCTGCACCGGCAGGACAAAGCCGTTCTTCAGTTTCTTCTTTGACACGTCAATCTGCTCCAGGTAATCGAGCAGAACCGGTCCCTCGTACCAGAGCATATTGGTCGTTTTTTTTGTAATATTGTCGCCCTCCGTTGCGGAGACCGGTATCACCGCAAGGGAAGCCGGCTGGAACTCGCTCGCAAGCCCCCACAGATCCTTCTCCAGCGAGTAGAAGCGGTATTTGTCATAATGCGCCAGATCCATCTTATTGACCGCGAAGACGAAGTGGCGAATCCCCATCAGCGCACAGATGCGCGTATGCCTCCGGGTCTGGATCAGCACGCCCTGCGTCGCGTCGACAAGGATCACAGCGAGATCCGCGAAGGAGGCGCCGACCGCCATATTCCGCGTATATTCCTCATGGCCCGGCGTATCTGCCACGATAAAGCTGCGGTTGCCCGTCGTGAAATAGTGGTAGGCCACGTCGATCGTGATGCCCTGCTCCCGCTCCGCCATCAGGCCGTCGAGCAGCAGCGAATAGTCGATCGCGCCGCCGCGGCTGCCGACCTTGCTGTCAAGCTCCAGCGCGCGTTCCTGATCCGCGTAGAGCGGCTTCGCGTCGTAGAGCATATGGCCGATCAGCGTGGATTTTCCGTCATCCACACTCCCACAGGTAATAAATTTCAGAAGGTCAAGATTTTTACGCTCTGTCTGCTTTTCCATAGCCTAAAAGTATCCCTCCCTCTTTCTTCTCTCCATACTGCCTGCCGCCTCATGATCGATCACACGGCTTGTCCGCTCGGATGAGACTGCACCGAGCGTCTCCTCGACGATCGCTTCAAGCGTGTCTGCCTCCGACTCCACCGCGCCGGTCAATGGATAACAGCCGAGCGTGCGGAAACGCACCTTCTTCATCTCGATCTTCTCCCCCTCGCGCAGCTTCATGCGGTCATCATCCACCATGATAAGATTACCGTCCCGCTCAACGACCGGGCGCTCCTTCGCAAAATAAAGCGGCACAATCTCAATCTTTTCGCGTCCGATATACTGCCAGATATCCTTCTCCGTCCAGTTGGACAGCGGGAAGACGCGGATGCTCTCCCCTTTGTAAATAAACGTATTGTAGAGCTGCCACATCTCCGGACGCTGCTTCTTCGGCTCCCAGGCGTGCGCGCTGTTGCGGAAGGAAAATACACGTTCCTTTGCCCGCGACTTTTCCTCGTCTCGCCTGCCGCCGCCGAAAGCCGCGGTGAAACCGTAGAGGTCAAGCGCATCTTTAAGCGCCTTCGTCTTCATGATATCGGTATAGGCTGCGCCGTGGTCGAAGGGATTGATCCCCTGCCGCACGCCCTCCTGGTTCGTGTAGACGATCATCTCAATCCCCTTCTCCTTCGCAATGCGGTCGCGGAAGGCGATCATCTCCTTAAACTTCCAGGTCGTGTCGATGTGCATAAACGGAAAAGGTGGTTTCTCCGGGTAAAATGCTTTCAGCGCCAGGTGCAGCATGACGGAGCTGTCCTTGCCGATCGAGTAGAGCATGACCGGCTTCTCACACTCTGCCGCGACCTCACGCATGATATAAATGGCCTCGGCCTCCAGTTCATCCAGATGTGTCATAGGCTATCTCTCCTTTATGAGTTTTGTTATGCCACTCCATGTTGATCTTACCAGCTGATCACCTAGTAGCCACAAGATAATGAAGTAGCTGATGGCTGAAAATAACACGGTAAATAAAATAACGCCAATTGTAGAATGAGTAAACCATGTACCGACATACCTGATCAAAATAATTGGTACAGCTGCAAACCAATATCTCCAGTATCCTGCAAAGATTTCAGAAACATGCAGGACTTTTCTGGCGCAAACTATGGATACTACAGCCACAGTCCCTTCTGCGAAAACAGTTGCCACTGCGGCTCCATTTTCGGCAAAGTGCGGAATTAATAATGAATTTGTTATCACGTTAACTCCAGCACCTAAAAATGAAACCACAAGAACGAAGTTTTCTTTTTTCATTGGAATAAAAACTTCTTCTTTGGTCAGCGAACTGAAGGGTATAAATAGTATGATTGGCGACAAAATTTTTGCCGTTATTCCTGCAGCACTGAACTCATTTCCACTTAAAAGCTGAATAAATTCTCCGCTGAGCATAAACATTCCTACGCAAATTGGAACAGACAACATAAATACTATGCTATACCCTTTTTTTACAAGAGAGTTGAATTCCCTGATCCTTCCGTTTCCATAGTAATAAGACAGTTTTGGCATGGCAACCGTCCCAAAACAGCTAATCAACGAGTTGACGATACGATTCAGCTTGACTGCTGCAGTGTAGATTCCAACTGCAAAGTCATTTGACAAAAGCCCCAGCATTACCGAATCCAAGTCAGAATAAACAGAGGTAGAAATGTTGACAGCCATCAGGTACATCAACGACTTCAAATGGCATACAATATGATAATTGCCCAGCCATCTGATATAGATATAGCGGCGTACGTTGACATAGTTCAACAGTACCGAACCATATGTTGCAAAAATATAAATCAAAGCGTATTTCCACAGATCATCCGGAGTTTTCACAAATAGAAATAACGCCGCGATACCAAAAATCTGAAAAAGAACTGCACGAATTGCGATATAAGTGAAATTCTCGTTAGCTGTATAAACCCATTCAAGACCTAGCTGCTCATTCAGAAGGATCGTTAACGTGAAGATTAATAACAATTGTCTATAGTCTTGTAAATTGGGCAGCGAGAAAATACATACATCATAAATTATTACAACGATAAAAGTTGCAATAAAGCTGATGAAGAATAATTCATGGGCCAGTCTGCTGAACTCTATTTCATTTTCTCTTATTTTTGCGCCCTCTCGGCTTCCGTATCTGCCAACACCAAGCAAAGCGATTAAAACAAAAAAATGAGAAAAGGAACGCACGAAATTGAAATTGCCTATGGCTTCGACTCCCAAAATACGTGACGTGTAGGAAAATGTCACCAAGGGATAGAGCAGACTCATTAATGTACGGAGCATATAAAAGACAAAATTCCATTCAACGGACTTGTTTTTCTCTTTTAAATTTATCTTCATAATGACGTTCTCGCATTATTTGTGATCAATATAATCTTTCAGCTTTTGATATTCATCTGTATATCCGTATAATTCAAAGTCATTTTTGTATCTGTTGTATACAATATCCATCGTTTCCAGGTCATAATAATCTTTCCAGTTTTTTCCTGACCTTGCTGATTTATTTACATATTTGAGTTCGTCAAATCCATATTTTTTACGAAGTGGTTCAAAATCATCGACCAACGATTCAAAATGTCCTATATAACAATTCGACAGAGTGGTCCCATCCTTAGTACTTAAAAGGTAACTCTGTGAGCAAAAATGCCCATCTGCAATGTCATCAGGAATTGATGATATTACTTTTGCAAATTCTTTAAAATCGTGAATTTGGGAAGCTGCTAAACGTCCATCGAATAAGTACCTAAAGCTATCAACACGCAACACGCGATCCGTATAACAAGATACAAGTTTTGGAAAAGGATTTCTTACAAAGGTAAAAAACTCTTTGTGTTCAAGATTGCTTAAATTGTCCAGTGCTATTTCACGTTCCTCACGAACTCTTCTTGAATCCTCAAGGCTCTTATTATCGATGTGCAAAATTGCTTTCATAATAGATGAACATGCCGCTTTATACATAATAAGGTAATAAACATCTTCATGATCTGGGAGCGGCAGCACAAGAACTCCGGGACGTTCTGAAATCATTTGTGGATTTTTTTTTATAAAAGATAATTTAACATCCTTTTTACGTATAAACTTTTGAACTTTTTCCATTCCAAAAGCAGGATAGAAAATATATCTTTTAAGGTTTACTTTAATCTCCTTAAATATATTAAATGAAACCTTCTCATACTGGTCTCCAACGTTACGATTACTCATTAGCTTTTATTTTTCCTTTCCATTAACTTATATTTTCACTTTTATGCTTTTTTCTGACGCAAAATAAAAAACCTATTCTGATATAGCGTATAATCACCAATAGACAGCGTCTTTTTCTTGCAAAACGGATAAGCTGTGACAGAAAATTGCTGTGATTATACTCATACATGCCATCTGTTTCGATATTACGGACTTCAAGATGATATATGTCTTTTTTTTCATACTTAAAATTGAAATATACATACAATAAGACTTCCGATAAGAATCCATCGACACGCGGAATTCTCATTTCACCTTTTTCTTCAATTATCTTGTCATATTTTTTTAGAACCTTAAATAGCCATTCTGAATATTCATCAAAAATATCCCGTGTGGTAATCAGCATATTCCCCCAAATAGTAAGTTTCCCATACATAACTTTCATAAAGAAGCTGTGCATTTCAGGATAATCACTTTTTATGATAGATTCCATAATCACCCAATATTTATCCTGTCTGGAATCTGGCAGATTTTTGTATAAATATCCGGCGTCAGGATACTTAACAGCCGGAAAGGCCATGATAATTTTGTGTTTTTGGAGGATATCATGAATCCTGTCTGCTGAGAGAATGTCATTCTTAATAGATGTCCTTCCCCCACGATAATCAAAGAAATATCTTCTGTAATGACATAATCCAATATACTTTATATCAGAGGAGAGATTTTTCCATCCCCAATATTGTGCAGTCAGTTCACAATAATATGGATTTTCATTCGAGATATTATCATCAATGTTATCACGTAGATAACCCAGTTCGTCGGCTCGTTTGTCTGAAATCATATTGCCAACCTTTATAACACGATAGCAATCAGGAACAATCGAGTCGTCAAATTCTTTGTGTGTTACGCATAAAATTGTCGTGTCCATCAATCACAATCTCCACAGGATGTTATTATTTTTCTGTCTACTTTATGCTCTTGAACTATTGAAGCTTCTGTAAGGATCATCAGAATAAATATATACATAACGCGGGAAGAATCCATAAAGCTTAAGTTTATTAACGTTATGACAAGATAAAGTATGCACCACTTTATTATGGTTGTCTCATTATTGTCATTTTTGCGGATTTTCTGAAGTGTAGATTTCAGGAAAACGATCACCCACAGCAACCCACATATTCCAAACGTAACCAGTAGTCCTATAAGCCCTACATCAGATCGATAATACTGACCTGTCGGGCCGTACATTAACTCAGAACCTGCAATCCCCTTACGAGCACTCAATAATCCCATTCCCAATATGGGATGGTTCAGAAATTGATTAATATAAAAAGACATTGTCTGAAAACGAATCATGATGCCCGTATCGCTGCTAACATACGCTGCTGCAGCATATGCGAAGGTGTCTTTTGAGGCTAAGGCCCCCACTACACAAGCTATTATTCCAATGACTAACAAAAACTTTTTCCACGATCTGGTTCTTTTCTCAAACATATAGCACATTAACAGAGTCGCAATGAGATATAATAATACGGTGCGTGTCTTTACTATTAAGATGAGTTGAAGCATGCCTAAGATAAGATTTATGATATCCTTCTTCCTATATTGACTTCTCATGACTCGGACTGCGGAAATAATGATACCAAAAGGTAATACCATTCCGCCTACTGAAAAGCGTATTGTCCCATATCGAAAATTCTGAGCTGAGCTGTCATCCAGGAGCAGAATATTTTTTCCTGCAAATGTATATAAGAAAAATGCGATAAAAGCAACAATGGAAGAAATAATTGCAACGTTGATCAAAACATTTGCGACTTCATCAAAACAGATCCTGTCCTTGAACTGTAAATAAGCCTGATAAGAAACGAAAGGCACAATGTAATAAAATGCTTCTTTAAGAGTCAGAATGATCGGCTGGTGATATTGTGAATAAGTCCAGAGGATCTCCGCAACAATCAGAAGGAGTAGCATAAACCAAATGCCAGTAAATTCACCACTTATATGAAATTTACCATTACGTGATATAGCCAGGACAAGAGAGAGTATTGAAGCCAAAAACACCAAAATGTAAAGATAATCATTGGAATACAATCTGTCTCCCAATGGCAGGTATTGATAGAAACCAAAAAAATTTGTCATACAGACAAATACTAATGCCAAGAATACTTTGTAAATTTTAACTCCTTTTTCTTGCATCCTGATTCCCATCCATAGTTTTTCCAATCTCTTTTCTCAGGAAGGCTTTCAGCCCCCGTCTATAGTTTTTAAAGTACAGTTCCTTTTTAATACAGCGGAATAAAAACTGTACCGTACAGTATGTGTATGCGGCTAAACGGTTTGTGCCTTCATAATGCAACCAAATCAAATAATACTTATTTCGTACAGAATAATACTGACTCAACGTTGATCTTGCTCCGGTAGTGGCGCTGACCTTGTGGTAGATAAGCGAACTTGGAACGAAATGAATTTCAAAACCAGCTTTGACCACTCTCAGACAGTATTCTGCATCCTCCTCATATAGAAAAAAGTCTTCATTCAGTACACCTACCGTATCAACAACCCGGCGTGCTATACACAGACAACATCCGCTGGCAAATGATACTTTGCAAGAGGAAAGATTAGAATCAGAGAGGATTTCATTATAATGATAGTGCTCTGTACGCCCGGTTCGAGGATTTAAACTTCCCCCGGCGTACCATATTTTATCAGGCTCTGAATAATATCTGATTTGTGGAGTGGTAATGCCACAATCTTTACCGGACTCAAAGCCTTTCAGCAACTTTTTCAGGAAATCTGCTTCGACTATCGTATCATTATTCAAAAGAAGATAGTAATCTGCATTTTCAGCATACCTTATTCCAATGTTATTTCCAGCCGAAAACCCTCTGTTTGTATCTGACTGAAGTAAAGTAAAGGGGTAGGATTCTCTGTATTTTTGCAGACGTTGTATAGAATCATCCGTACTGCAATTGTCCACAACAATGATTTCAAACTCCACATTGTGTATAGCCGAGAGACTCTTGAGGCAACTGATCGTATCTGCAGCGCCATTATAATTAACCAAAATGACCACAACCATTAAGTTCTCTTTCTAATTTCCAAAAAAATGTTCCTCGAGCATCATGCACCAGCAGTGATAAATGGGAAGATGAAGTTCCTGAATTCGATAGGTTTCTGTTTCTGGCACTATAACGGAGACATTTGAGGCTTTCGCCAGTTCTCCCCCATCGGCCCCAGTGAGCCCTATCACTTTAACTCCACTGGCTCTTGCTACAACAGTGGCATTGAGGATATTTTTGCTGTTTCCTGAGGTCGAAATACCCAGAAATACATCACCGGCACGCCCATAACCCAGGAGTTGTTGTGCAAACACACCCAGACCATCCACATCATTAATATAAGCAGTGGTTAAAGCCTCATGAGCCACAAGTGGAATTGCCATAAGTGGCTGTTCAAGATTATCTGCAAGCGCCGCTCCACGTTCCATATCCACAGAGATTAACTTCTTTCTCATTTCAGGGCTTACTGGACGGGAAAGTTTAAAGCGCTTCATCAGTTCTCCGGCAATATGTTCAGAGTCCGCAGCGGAACCTCCATTGCCTGCAATTAACAACTTGCCGTCATGGAGATAGCATTCCTCCATAATCAAATATGCCTGCTCAATATCCTGCCGGATAGGAGTTAATATAGGATAGCGACTTAACAGGAGTTCTATATGCTTTTCCAGCTTCGAATCAAGCATATGTATTTCCTCCAGTCATCGCATATATTTTATTTATGGCATCCTGCAGCGAGTTTGCTGTCAGATCCTGATCATATTTCTGAGTCCCGATTAGCGCTGTTTTGCATCCTGCTGCTTTGCCTGCTTTTATATCGCTTTCTCGATCACCGATCATCCAGGATTGAGACAGGTCAATGTGGAGATCTTTTGCTGCTTTTAGCAATAATCCAGGTTTGGGTTTATGACAATCACAATCTACCTTCAATTCCGGCACTTCTCCTGCATAGCCTTTATCCGGGTGATGTGGGCAAAAATAGATACCATTCAAATAAGCTCCTTCATCTCCCAGCAGAGTTTCCATTTTCTGGTGAATTCTCTCGAGCTCTTCCCATGTCACTTCTCCCCTGGCAATCACGGGCTGATTAGTGATGACGATGGCAAGGTATTCGCTGTTATTTATTTTTTTTATAGCCTGAGCCGTTCCTTCTATCAATTCGAATTCGTCAGGTTTTCTCAGGAAACCCACATATTTGTTGATGGTGCCGTCCCTGTCCAGAAAAATAGCTTTTTGCTTCTGCTTGAGATTTTTTGCTTTAATGACTCCATCCTGAAAATCTTTACATACAGCCTTATATCTGTCGGGAGTCCCCATATCCTTGACATATTCAGGACTGTCATATGCGAACATCTTCCCGGTTCCCGCTAGTGGCTTTAATAACTGTTTGTCCAGATCAATTTGGGGAGAGTCCACATTTATATCCAGGATTGCCGGAGATATTACATGAATACCTGCATTTACCCTGTTTTGGTAGAATTCTGGGCGTTTTTCCGATTTTTCTATCCAGTGTCGAACAGCTTTAGTGTCAGAATCTGTAACGATCAGGCTGCTGTCATATGGATGATCATTGGGGTGTGTAAATATTGTAACCAGTCCGCCTTTGTCTTCGTGATATTTCACCATGCGGTGAAAATCTATATCAAAGACTACATCTGCATTTAATAGAAGAAATTTTTCTGTGAGCTTATCTTTCAGTCTGAACAATGCGCCCGCATTTCCAAGAGGTGTATTTTCAACATAATATTCAATGTGAACGCCAAAAGGCTGACCGGTAATGGGAGAATTTTTTTCCCCATTTCCGAAATATTCACTAATAATATGTCCGAGATGTCCAACAGTAATAATCAGATCATCAAATCCTTGATTTTTCAGACACTGGATTTCTCGCTCCAGAACCGGGATGCCATCAATAGGGATCATCGGTTTCGGAATATCACTGGCTACGGAAGAAATCCTTGTTCCTTTACCGCCGGCCATAATCACAGTTTTCATATTTTACTGGATCCTTTCCGTAGATTATTCAACGAGGACTGTACGATTCAGGACTATAATAGATTACTCTTGTCCCACTGTTTTCAAACTTGAATGGAATATACAGCAGCTCTTTCATTGCATCCATAACCGCACCTTTGTATTCCGGCTGAACATAAAATAACAAGAAACCTCCACCGCCTGCTCCAAGAAGCTTTCCACCTAATGCTCCGGCTTTCTTGCCGCAATCATATAAAGCATCGATATTGTTTGTAGAAATAGAGGCGCCCGTTTGTTTTTTCAAATTCCATGTTTGATCCAACAGCCGGCCAAATTCATCAAGATCCGACGAAGAATTTCTTAGTACTTTCTCTGCTTCATCCACAAGCGACTGCATTTCCTGTAATTGTTTTCTTTTTTCCGGAGCGGAAACACGATTGAGATTGTGCAGGCTGGAAGAAAATCGCGTAAAACCAGTGAAAAACAATAATAGATTATTATTTAACTGCTGCTTCCTCTCAGGAGATATAATGACAGGCATCACCTCATAACCATCCGGGCCAAAATTAATACGATTAAAGCCGCCAAAAGACGCTTCTATTTGATCCTGCCAGCCTCCAGCTTCATCGCAGAGGATACGTTCCAGATAGATCGCTTCATCAGCTAATTTTTTCTTGTCCGCATATTTTCCTTTCAGAGCATAAAACGCGTTTAACATGCCAACCGCAAAGGAACTGCTTGTCCCCAGCCCGGAACGGGCAGGGAGGTCTGCTTCATAAGTCAGGCGTATCTCATGCATATCCAGCATTTTCATTGCGTTTCTGATGGCCGGATGCTGTATATCGTCAGTATTAGTAACCCTTTCTGTTACTGAATATGACAATTCTGTACTATAATCAAAAAAGCGGGGCAGGTGACGAACATTGACATAACAATACTTGTCAAATGTAGTAGCTAATACCGCTCCGCCGTTTTCTCTAAAATAGTCTTCTATATCTGTTCCTCCGCCAAAAAATGACATACGGAACGGTGTCTTTGTAATGATCATTATTCTTTAATTCCTGTTTAGAAATAGATTTTCATATTCGTTGGCAATAAACTGCCAGCTATAGTATTCTTGAATCTGACGACGAGCCCTGCAACCAAGAGCATTGATTTCGTTTTGCTTCATTTTATCAACATCATCAATCAAATGAGCCAAATCACCATCATTCGTTCCCCAATAGAGCGCACCGTCTGCGCCACACTCACGATTGAATCCCACATCAAAAACAAGATTTAAATCTGTACTGCCCAAGGCTTCAAGCAGGCTGGGATTTGTTCCTCCAACTTCGTGTCCGTGGATATATCCATAGGCATTTTCGCGAATTTTTTTTAGAAGTTGTCTGTCATAAACGGTTCCCACAAATTTTATACGAGAATCCTTTTTAAAATGAAGTTTTTCATCCAGTTTTTCCAGAAACTTGTTGTTCTCAGTTGTAATGATCGCGAAATCCTTCTTTGTATTGCTCTTCATAAATTCCCTGATCATAACCTCAAAATTATTTTCAGGGACAAAGCGCCCAACGCTAATATAGTATTCATGATCTTTCAGTTTCCAGTTTGCAAGCCACTCTTTGTACTGAGGGGCGTCATCCGCAATCTCCGAAGGCTCTATGTCAGAACCATATGCAATATATGTCGTCATTGGCTCGTACTTTCGATACTCGTCCTGTATATATTGTTCTATATGGCGATTATCACAGATAACCAAATTGCTATGCTTTACCATTCCACGTTCTGATAAGGCCCAATATTTGCGAACCAGAGAATTGTATTTCCTTCGCAATGATTCACGACCATCCGGATTATTCCAATATTTGCCCCCAGCATTATGAATTTTTCGTGCAAAATATCCCATGCAAAAACCCACACGTGAAGAAAGAACATACACAATGGGATGTTCTATATTATTGTCTTTTATATAATTACAGCAATACTGCAGGGCTTTTATATCATATAAGATGGCTTGTGCCGTTCCCAGCTCTGGTGACATGATTTTAAAACAATGTGCATTGTGATATATATATTCTGTGTCAGACAAATATTTCACACCGGACAGTTTACTCTCGTCCGTCACTCCCTTTCCGTTTGCTTTACAGGCGATGTGATAGTGTATTCTTTTATTTTCTTGATGATATTCTGTAAGCTTATCCAAAAAAGTTTCATATCCACCATATACAAAGCCTTTTGCACCGATAATAAAAATATCACATGTTTCTTTAGACATTGTTTTATAATCTTCCTGGTATACTGATTTTTCTATTTAGTCTACTATTCCAATTCCCACGTTCAGTTGTTTCCGTTTCCGCTCGCGCGATATGTGGCTGCGCATCTTCGCTGTCTTGAGGTTTCCACTGCCAAGGCTAAGCTTCGCCATTCCGCCCGCGGATCCTCACCCCGCAGCCGGATTGCCCTCAGCACTATAACCGCCATATCTCCTGCAGCGCGGCGATGCGACGACTGCGCGGATCGGCTTTTATGACGGTATGAACAAAGAAAAATAGAAGTACCGCTACTTCCATTCCCTGACTGCTCTTTGACCACTCTCCGGTTCGCTAAACCCGCCCTTTAGCGAACTGCTTGTACTACAGTGTTCCCTGCGCTGCATGATTTCAAACTCATACAACGCATATATAATAACACCTTTTTCTGTGTGAGTCAATTTTTTGTGCGTAGCTTTTTTTTACAGTTTTTTTGCCGATAAAACCTGTTTTTTCAATTGCGGATCAGCCCAGATTCAGCTCTTTAAACTCTCTTTGGATGTCGACTGGTGGCTCTAGCTGCTTCCGACTGTTTTCCGCACGATCTCCACACCCACCGTCGCGTCGATCACCTGACCAAACATCTCTACCTGAATCTTCGCCGTCCGCTTATGGCGATTGATTTTTTTGATGCAGCCTTCCCGGCCCGCGAGCGGCCCCGAGGTGATCGTCACCCGGTCATTCTCGATAAAGCCTATCGACATGCCAACTACCTGCGTCTCCCCGCTGAAGCCACGGAGGAATTCGACTTCCGCCTCGCTTAAGGGCATGAAGCATTCCTTGTCCCCCAGAATTCGGGTCAGCTTTTTTACATTTCGAAGCGCCAGATACAGACTGTCGACCTGCTCCGTGACCACGAAAATATATCCCGGAAACAAAAGTTTTTTCTGCTTATGCCATTCTCCGGCGTACTTCCGCATTTCCTCATAATAGAAGACGAAGCATTTTCGAAGAAGCTCCTCCGGAATCTGCTTCCGGAGCATCTCCAGAGTATCTTCCTCAGTACCGGAAAGTACCTGTATCACATACCACATTGCGTGTTTTTCCACATTAATCTCCCACTTTCACACCACAAATCGTAAAGGAAAAAAAATTTATTTACGAAAACGACATTTTTTGACATATATATCGTGGAAATTTTTGTCACTTTTGGTTAAAATTTCTGTATTGCCTGTTGATTGCAGGCAAAATACTATCTCGAGGGAGGTTAACCTCAATGAAAAGAACCAATCTAAAATTAAACGTCTATGTGAGCGCATTCACCAGAAAGATCCGGCTGCGCAGGCACCTTTCGCAGGAACAGATGGCTGAGTTCCTGCACATCTCTGTGAGATGTTATCAGACGTTTGAGAAAGGGCACTGTGGAATCGGCGGACAGACCATCTGCTGTCTGCTGATGCTGCTTTCCGAGGAAGAGCGGCGCGCCTTTGTCGACGGTCTCGCGACAGAAGTATGGCCCTGATAAGAAGGCCGACCACAGCGAAGAGAGTCCCTTAAAGGGGCTCTCTTCGCTCTACTCTGCGCCCTTTCTGCCTAGAACCACCAGAATCGTCTTGCATATGATCCGGATGTCCAGAGCAAGCGACCAGTTGTCTATATACTCCAGATCCAGTTTTACCACCTCATCAAAATCCTTGATATCACTCCTGCCGCTCACCTGCCACAGCCCGGTGAGCCCGGGGCGAAAGCTGATCCGTCTGCGCTGCCAAGATTCGTACTGTCTGTACTCGTCCAGCGTCGGCGGTCTGGTGCCCACCAGACTCATATCACCCTTCAGCACATTCCAGAACTGCGGAAACTCGTCCAGACTGGTCTTTCTTAAAAATTTTCCAATCTTTGTGACGCGCGGATCATCCTCCATCTTGAACATCGGGCCGCTCATCTCATTCTGCGCCATCAGCTCCTGCTTGCGTGCCTCCGCGTCCACATACATGGAGCGAAATTTGTAGAACCAGAAAATTCTTCCGTTCTTGCCCACGCGCTCCTGTTTGAAGATCAACGGCCCGGGGGATTCCCTCAGGATAAACGGAGCAATGAAGACAGCCAGCACCGCGGTAACTATCAGCCCCAGCAAAGCGCCCACGATATCCATCGCCCGCTTGAGCAGGATCATCCGATAGTCCAGCAGGTGACTGGAGAAGGCAACCACATTGTAGCCCTCCAACTGATAAATCCTTTTTTCTCCGCTGGATCCGAGGTCAAACAGGTCCAGATTCAGATTCACCACAAGACCCATCTTTTCAAACTCCAGAATCATCTTTTTCAGCGTTATCTCATGCTGCTGGATCGAGGATACCTGAATAAAGACCTCGTCCACCACCAGCTTCGACGCAAAGTCAAGATAATTCTCTTCCCTGCGGGCCACCGGAATGTCCATGAAGCTCTCCATATCATCCTGAGAATCCAGCAGTATAATTCCGGATATCGCCCACGCCGTCTCCTTCGATCTTCGGAAACTCTCCACGACCGCCTGAATCCGCTCGCGGTCACTGATAATCAGAATGTCCTCCTGTTTCTGCACGTTGATACGGAAAAGTCTTTTGCGGTTGCGAACCGCAAGGTGGACAAGCCACATCAGAGGCACATCGATGCAGAAAAAGCAAATCGCCATCAGTCTGGATATCATAAAATCTGTCTTGATGACAAAGCTGAAAAAGATCATACAGACGGCGACAACCGCGCTGTGTTTGATACAGACTATCAACTCACGGTATCTCCCCCGCCGGAAGAAACTATCCGGCACCTTCAGGAAATAAAAGACGGTGATATGGATCAGCACAGCAGACACGCAGGCCATGTGAATATTGTCAGTTCTTCTCCAGCTCGCGATACTGCCATAACGAATCAGACCTGACAGAATCAGGCTGGCCAGAATAATAACCCCGTCTGCCACGCATAAACCCATCTCAAATATCTGATTTTTCTTTCGATACATATCAGCCTCTGGCTTTCAGCAGTATTTTTAATCTCTCTGGAAGATATCTCTCGTGTATACTTTTCCCCGCACATCGTCCAGCTCCGTACCATAACGATTTGCTATGATCGCGTCGCACATATCCTTGAAACGCCGGATGTCATTGACGACAAGGCTGCCGAAGAAACGGCTGCCGTCCTCGAGCGTCGGCTCGTAGATCACGACCTCCGCGCCCTTCGCCTTGATGCGCTTCATGACTCCCTGAATCGAGCTCTGGCGGAAATTGTCGCTGTTCGCCTTCATTGTCAAGCGATAGACGCCGACACACACCTGCCTGCCCGGCAGGCCATTTCGCCCGTTCCCTTCGTCAAAGTAGCCGGCCTTCTCCAGCACCCGGGTCGCAATGTAGTCCTTTCTGGTGCGGTTCGCGTCCACAATCGCCTGAATCAGGTTCTCCGGCACATCCTCGTAATTCGCGAGGAGCTGCTTCGTGTCCTTGGGCAGGCAGTAACCGCCGTAGCCGAAGGAGGGATTGTTGTAATGCGTACCGATCCGCGGATCGAGGCACACACCGTTGATAATGTCCCGTGTATTCAGCCCGCGCATCTCCGCATAAGTGTCCAGCTCATTGAAATAGGATACGCGCAACGCAAGATAGGTATTGGCAAAGAGCTTCACCGCCTCGGCCTCGGTCGGCGCCATAAAGAGGGTCGGGATATCCTCCTTGAGCGCGCCCTCCTGCAGCAGCCCGGCAAAAGTCTGCGCCGCCTCCCTCAGGTCGTCGCGCCCCTCCGGCACGCCGACGATGATACGCGAGGGATAGAGATTGTCATAGAGCGCCCTGCCTTCCCGCAGAAACTCCGGGGAAAACAGAAGATTTTCACAACCATATTTCTCATACATCTTTTCAGTGAATCCGACCGGAACCGTGGACTTCACGACCATGACCGCGTCGGAACGGCACTCCATGACCAGCCGAATCACCTGCTCCACCGAACTGGTGTCAAAATAATTTTTGACCGGGTCGTAGTTCGTCGGTGTCGAGATGATCACATAATCCGCCTGACTGTAGGCCGCGCGCGCGTCGGTCGTCGCGCGAAGGTCAAGCTTCCCGGAGGCGAGGTATTCCTCGATCTCCTTGTCCACGATCGGTGACTTGCCCTGATTGATCAGATCAACCTTTTCCTGCAGAATATCCACCGCCCGCACCGCATGGTGCTGCGCGAGCAGCGCCGCGTTCGACAGGCCCACATAGCCGGTGCCCGCGATCACGATATTGTACTTTTCTTTCTTCATAATATTGTCTCTCCTGCTACTCATGGCACTATTCTACTATCAAAAGGCCATGGATGCAAGCAAAAATCCGCCCGCCGACACATGCGGCGGACGGATTCGTCAAGGGGAGGATAAGTATTTCATTTCTCTTCGGTACAGTTACAGTATACCCACCGACGGGAAAACTATACAGAAAGATGAAAATTTTATGTTGCGAAATTTTTCTCAAAAATACTTGTTATGTAGTTTTTGTTACTATATAATGTTAGCAACAGTTCAGAACGGCGTCGAAATGACGCGTAAGCGGCATATAGCCTTCGAAGAAGGCGGTCTCAAGGCCTGCTGTTCTGAACAGTTTACACAGAAAGAAGGCATACAGTATGACGATAGACACAAACGATATTTTGAACAGTATTCTCGAGAGTCTGGAGCATATCGACTACATCCGACCCAGCGAGATCCCGAGTATTGACCTGTACATGGACCAAGTGACGACTTTCATGGAGGAAAATTTAAATCGCGCGAAGCGCTACCCGGACGACAAGATCCTGACAAAGACCATGATCAACAACTACGCGAAGAACCGGCTGCTGCCCGCCCCCGTGAAGAAGAAGTACTCAAAGGAGCACATGCTGCTCCTCATCTACATCTACTATTACAAGTCCTTCCTGTCCATCGGGGACATCCAGAAGCTGCTGGAGCTGCTGACCTCGCGCTATTTCCATAATGAAGGCGAGCCGAACATGGAGTCCATCTATGAGGAAGTGTTCAGCCTCGAAAAGGGACAGATTGAACGGATGAAAGCCGATCTCATCGAGAGTTGGCGCATCTCCGGCGAGACCTTCCAGAATACGGACGAGGAGGACCGACAATTTCTCCAGACCTTCTCCTTTATCTGCATGTTGAGCTTCGACGTGTATGTCAAAAAGCAGGTGATCGAAAAACTGATCGATGAATTTTCAGCGGAGAATATAGATAAGTAAAAAGAGCCTCACGGCTCTTTTTTCTGCTCCATCCTCCGAAGCACCATATCATAGGCGTCATTTCCATAATTCAACGAGCGGTTCACGCGACTGATCGTCGCCGTGGAGGCGCCGGTCTTCTCCGCGATCTCCAGATAGGTCTTCTTCTCACGCAGAAGCCGCGCCACCTCAAAGCGCTGGGCGATGGACTGAATCTCGTTGATCGTACAGACGTCCTCGAAAAAGCCATAGCACTCTTCCAGACTTTCCAGACTGAGAATCGCCTGAAACAGTCCGTCGGTCATTTCATTTTTTATTTTCTTATTCATATCCGCCAGGCCCCCTTCCTGCGCGGCCCGAGGCCGCTATCTGCGGATGATATCGCTCCTGCCAGGCCCGTTGGAGACCATCGTGATCGGGAATCCGATCTGTTTTTCTATAAATTCTATGTAGTTCCGGCAGTTCTCCGGCAGATCCTCATATTTTTTAATCCCGCGAATCTCGCATTTCCAGCCGGGCAGCGTCTCATAGACCGGCTTCGCCTTCTCGAGCAGCGGCGTCGTCGGGAACTCCGTCGTCACCTTCCCGTCGATCTCGTAACCGACGCAGACCTTGAGCTCGTCGAGATAGCCGAGCACGTCCAACACCGTGAACGCCACATCCGTCGTGCCCTGCAGGCGGCAGCCATAACGGGAGGCCACGCAGTCAAACCAACCTACCCTGCGGGGGCGGCCCGTCGTCGCACCGTACTCACCGCCGTCGCCTCCGCGGCGCCGCAGCTCCTCCGCCTCGTCACCGAACAATTCGCTGACGAAGGCTCCCGCACCGACCGCACTGGAATAGGCCTTACAGACCGTGATCACCTGCTTAATCTCATAGGGCGGAATGCCCGCGCCGATCGCGCCGTAGGCCGCCAGCGTGGACGAGGAAGTCACCATCGGGTAGATACCGTGATCCGGATCCTTCAGCGTGCCGAGCTGACCCTCCAGCAGAATATTTTTCCCATCTTTTATCGCCTGCCAGAGATACGAGGAGGCATCGCACACATAGGGAGCCACCATCTCCTTATACTCCATCAGTTCCTGATAGATGTCGTCCTCCTTCAGCGTCGGCGCATGGTACAGATACTCGAGCAGCACATTTTTGCGCGCCAGCACGCTGCGGATGCGCTCTCGCAACGCCTCCTCCTCGAGCTGAAGGTCGCTCACCTGAAAGCCGATCTTCGCGTATTTATCCGAGTAGAAGGGCGCAATCCCGGACTTCGTGGAACCGAAGGATCTCCCTGCGAGCCGCTCCTCCTCGAGTTTGTCAAATAAAATATGGTAGGATATGACCATCTGCGCGCGATCCGAGATGAGAAGCCTCGGCTTCGGGACGCCGCGCTCGATGATGCCCTGCAGCTCCTGGAACAGCACCGGCACGTTCAGCGCCACGCCGTTGCCGATGATGCTCGTCGTGTGGCCGTAGAAGATCCCGGACGGCAGGGTGTGCAGCGCAAATTTCCCGTAATCGTTGACAATCGTGTGTCCCGCGTTCGCGCCGCCCTGAAAGCGGACAATGATATCGGACTCTTGGCCGAGCATATCGGTGATCTTGCCCTTGCCCTCGTCGCCCCAGTTTGCGCCTACGATTGCTCTTACCATATCTTCGTTCCTCCATTTCGCGGCCTGCTCTTCCCTTTCCCGGCCGCACTCCCTCAGTATATTCCAAAATTCCCCTTTAGTAAAGCGCTTTTCACGCGGCCACCGCCGCAAAGCACCGGGTTTTGCAAACGGGCGGGCAGGAGAGTGGCCTGTATGGCGAGAGCAGTCGCCACCTTCGGGATTTTCGTCATCTGCGGCTGCGAAACCCCGAATTGAGCCTCCGGGTCAAATGTCTCTCGTCAGACTGTCGAACGATAAGTCCTTTAGATGGACATCGAGGGCGATTTGTTACAGGAACTGTATATGGCCGGAAGCGACCAAAGACGGGTTCAAAACACTACAGAATTGTTTTGAACCCGTCATTCGAAAGGTCGCGAGGCCGTATGCGTAGTTCCTGTTAAAATCGCCATCTGGGAATCTAAAGGACTTATCGTGTGGCAGGCTGTGCTGAGACTTGCCCCGGAGGCTCATTGGTTTCTCGCTCGCAGATGATGAAAATCCATCGAAGCCGCCTCCAATGCTCTCGCCATACAGGCCACTCCCCTACTCGCCCGATTCACAGGCTTAGCGCTTTGCGGCGATGGCCGCGGGGCTTCACCCGAAATCGAAGATGGAAAGCTGGTCGGATTCGGGTAGGCCCTCCAGCAGACCAAGGTCGCCCATCAGGTCGATGACGGTCTTGCTGAGCTTCGTGCGGCCTCGCAGGTCGTCGCGCGAGAGGAAGGGACCCGCGGCGCGGCCCTCAACGAAGGCGTCCGCAGCCTTGTCGCCGAGGCCATCGATCGTGGAGAGCGAGGGCATCAGCTTCCCGTCGATGATACGGAATTTGCGCGCGTCGGCCTCGTAAATATCCAGCTTGTGGAACTCGTAGCCCCGCGCGTACATCTCGAGCACGCTCATCATGTCTTTGAGCGTATCCTTCTCCTTCTGCGTGAGATCGTCCTCCCGGCTCTTGTAGTCCTGAATATAGCGCTCCAGCCGCTCGCGCCCCTGGCACATGAGCTCGTAATTGAAGGCGCTGGCGCGGATACTGAAGTAGGCCGCGTAATATTCGAGCGGGAAATTAATCTTGCACCAGGCGATGCGCCAGGCCATCATGACATAGGCCGCCGCGTGCGCCTTGGGGAACATGTATTTGATCTTCTCGCAGGACCAGATATACCAGTCTGGCACGCCGTGCGCGATCATCTCTTCCTTCCACTCCGGCCAGGTGTCGCACTGCCCCTTCGCAACCTTGCCCTTACGGACCGCCTCCATGATCTTGAAGGACATCTCGCTGTCGAGCCCCTTGCTGATCAGATAGGTCATGATATCGTCACGCGTACAGATCGCCGTGGAAATCGTCGCCTTGCCCTCCTGAATCAGGGTCTGCGCGTTGCCGAGCCACACGTCGGTGCCGTGGGCGAGTCCCGCGATGCGCACCAGGTCGGAGAAATGCGTCGGATGCGTGTCCACAAGCATCTGCATCGCGAACTCCGTGCCGAACTCCGGGATGCCAAGAGAACCGAGCGGCGTACCGCCAATGTCCTCCGGCCGGATGCCGAGCGCCTCCGTGCTCTGGAAAAGCGACATCACCTGCGGATCGTCGAGCGGGATCTCGCGGGCGTTGACGCCGGTTAAATCCTCCAGCATGCGGATCATCGTCGGATCATCGTGTCCGAGAATATCGAGCTTTAAGAGGTTGTGGTCGATCGAATGGTAGTCAAAGTGCGTCGTGATGATGTCGGTCGTCATGTCGTTCGCCGGATGCTGCACGGGTGTGAAGGAGTAAATGCTCTCGCCGAGCGGCAGCACGATGATGCCGCCCGGGTGCTGTCCGGTCGTCCGGCGCACGCCGACGCAGCCGTCGACAATGCGCTCGATCTCGCAGCGCCGCTTCGGTACGCCGCGCTCCTCGTAGTAGTTTTTGACATAACCGAAAGCGGTCTTATCCGCCAGCGTGCCGATCGTCCCGGCGCGGAAGGTCTGGCCGGTGCCGAAGATGACCTCCGTGTACTTGTGCGCGCGCGACTGATAATCGCCGGAGAAATTCAGGTCGATATCGGGCTCCTTGTTGCCCTTGAAGCCGAGGAAGGTCTCGAAGGGAATGTCGAAGCCCTCTTTTTTCAGCTTTTCGCCGCAGCGCGGGCAGTTTTTGTCCGGCATGTCGCAGCCGGCCATGCCGGCGTATTTCTTCACCTCATCCGACTCGAAATCGCTGTAATGGCACTTTGGACAGATGTAGTGCGGACTTAAGGGGTTGACCTCGGTGATGCCCGCCATCGTCGCCACCAGCGAGGAGCCGACCGAGCCGCGCGAGCCGACGAGGTAGCCGTCCTCGTTTGACTTCCAGACGAGCTTCTGCGCGATGATGTACATGACAGCGAAGCCATTTCCGATGATGGAGCGCAGCTCACGCTCCAGGCGCTCGGTCACGATTTCCGGAAGCTCCTCGCCATAGATTTCATGTGCTTTCTTATAACAGATCTCACGCAGTGTCTTGTCGGAATCCGCGATGACCGGCGGACACTTGTCGGGGCGCACCGGCGAGAGGTGCTCGCACATCTCCGAGATCCGGTTTGTATTGGTAATGACGACTTCTTCCGCCTTTTCCCTGCCGAGGAATTCAAACTCCGCGAGCATCTCCTCCGTCGTGCGCAGATAGAGCGGCGCCTGCTGGTCCGCATCCGAAAAGCCCTTTCCGGCCATGATGATCCGGCGGTAGACCTCGTCCTCCGGGTCGATGAAGTGCACGTCACAGGTGGCGGCCACCGGCTTGTGAAACTCCTCGCCGAGCCGGACAATCGTGCGCACATTCTCGCGCAGATCCTCCTCGGAACTCACCGGGTTCTTCGAGTCGCGCAGCATGAAAGCGTTGTTCCCCAGCGGCTGAATCTCGAGATAGTCGTAGAATTCCACGATACGCGCGATCTCCTGCCGCGGCGCGCCTCGCAGGATCGCCTGATAGAGTTCTCCCGCCTCGCAGGCGGAGCCAACGATCAGGCCCTCGCGATATTTCTGAAGCTCACTCTTCGGAATGCGCGACCGCCTCGCAAAGTAATCGATATGCGACAGCGAGACCAGCCGGTAGAGATTCACACGACCGATATCGTTCTTCGCAAGAATAATCACATGGTAAGTCGGCAGCTTTTTGATCGCAGCCGCGTCCGCGCGCCCCAGCGCGTTCACATCATTCAGCGTGCGGGCGTCCCGCTCACGGAACATCTGCAGGAACTTCAGGAAGATTTCCGCCGTGCAGGCTGCGTCGTCGACCGCGCGATGGTGATGGTCGAGCGAAATATTCAACGCCTTCGCGACCGTATCCAGTTTGAATTTGTTTAATTTCGGCAACAGCACACGCGCCATCGCGACGGTGTCGCCGACTGTGAAATCCGTCGGGATATTCATGCGGCGGCAGTTCTCCTCGATAAAGCCCACATCGAACGAAGCGTTGTGCGCGATCAACACAGAGCCTTCGCAGAAGGCCAGAAAATTCGGCAAGATTTCCTCAATAGGCGGCGCGTCCGCCACCATCTCGTCACCGATGCCGGTCAGATCCTCGATCTCGAAGGGAATCGGCTCACGCGGGTTGACAAAAGTCGAGAACCGCCCTGTGATCTTCCCCGCCTCTACCTTCACCGCGCCGATCTCAATGATGCGATTGTGCACGGCGGAAAGGCCTGTCGTCTCGAGGTCAAATACCACATAGGAGTCGTCGAGGCTCTGCCCTTTGGAGTTCTCAACAAGTCCCTTTAAATCGTCCACAAGATAACCCTCGACGCCGTAGATCACCTTGAAATCTTCATCCTTGGAGATCGTATGGCTCGCCTCAGTAAAGGCTTGCACGCAGCCGTGGTCGGTGATCGCGAGTGCCGGCATGCCCCAGGCCTTCGCGCGCTTCAGCAGCACTGCGGCATCGGTCACGCCGTCCATATCGCTCATCTTGGTGTGGCAGTGGAGCTCGACCCTCTTTTTCGCCGAATAATCCATGCGGGAGGTTGTGAAATCCGCGATCTTCTTGATACCGGTCACCGAGCCGATCGTCAGCTCGTGGTCGAAATGGTCAAGGATCGTCATTCCTTTCAGCTTCACAAAAGTCCCTTCGCTCAGGGCCTCCAGCTCCGGCAGGCGTTCATTTGAGGAAAAAATCTTAATGTTAATCGAGTCGGTAAAATCGGTCAGCGTCAGCGTGAGGATCGTACGCTCGCCTCGGATCTCGCGGTCCTCTCTCTTGCGGATCTTCCCGCGCACCGTCACCTCGCCCATCTCCTCGACGATCTCGCTGAGCGGGGTGGGTTCGTCATCGAAGCTGCGCCCGTAGAGCATATCCGGGTCGGACTTTTTATAATAGGAACCGCTCTTACCGCGGGCAGAACCCCCGCGCGCGAAAGAGCCGCGTTTTCCGGACGCCGTCTTTCCGGAAGCAGCCTTCCCCGTTGCCGCCAGACTCTGCGGCCCTGCTCCCGAAGGAGACTGCATATCAGAGACTGCACTCTGACTCCTGATGGACGAGCCCCTCATTTCAGAAGAGGCGTACTCTCGTCCGACGGATGGGTTCTGTTGATCAAAAGAGGGTTCCTGGTTCCAGGGGGGCTCTCCCTCCCCTCCCACGTCTCCTGGCACAGCCGACGCGCTGCCCTCGAGGGACTGCTGCAAAGGCACGCCGCCCTGCTCCGACCTCATAAGCTCCCCGGTCAGCACGGCAATCCGCTGCCGCATCTCGGCCTCGCCCTTCTCAAGGCCGCTCTCCTCCTCCGGCTCCCGGTATTCCACCTTCACCTTCACCTGAAAGCCGCAGCGCTCGTTGAACACCCGGTCGAGAATGCGCGCAATATCATCCACGGCCTCCCGGTCGTAGATGTGCTTCGAGATGCCGAGCGTCAGCGTGTGCTCGTCCGGAAATTCCACCTTCACGTTCTTTAAAATGCTTCTTTTATAGGGACTGTAGGCCTCCAGCTCCGTCAGCACGCTGTCCGCGTAAACCGACCAGAGTTTCCCGGGCGTATACTGCTCCGAGAGCTGAAAGGTCTCAAAAAAATAGACCTTCCCCGGTCGCCCGGCGAAGACCTGCCTCTGAATCTGAGCCGCAAGCTGAAAAAGCTGATGTTTTGCAATCAGCTTTCTGCTCGTGATATAAACCCGCAGCACGTCGCGCTGCGGATTCGTGGAGACGCGCGTCACCACAACCTGATCCAGCAGCCGGTGCAGCGCTCCCTCCGCCTCGATTGTGCGGAATACCTCAAAAAACGGTTTCTCACTTGTCGTCATGCCAGTTCTCCAGCTCCTCGCGTAGCGCGTCCAGAAGCTCGCCCTCCGGCAGCTTCTTTATGATCTCCCCATGCCGGAACAAAAGGCCAATGCCGTCGCCTCCCGCGACGCCGATGTCCGCCTCCCGCGCCTCGCCGGGTCCATTGACCGCGCAGCCCATGACAGCCACACGGATATCAAGCGGAAACTCCGATACCATCGCCTCGACCTGATTCGCGAGGCCGATGAGATCGATCTTCGTCCGCCCGCAGGTCGGACAGGAGACGACCTCCACGCCGCCCTTCCGAAGGCCAAGCGACTTCAGAATCAGCCGCGCTGAGCGGACTTCCTCCGCCGGGTCGCCGGTCAGCGAGACGCGGATGGTATCGCCAATCCCTTGATAGAGAATGATACCGAGCCCCACCGCGGACTTGATATTTCCGGAGAACAGCGTCCCGGCCTCGGTGATTCCTACATGCAGCGGATGCTCTGTGCGCTCCGCGATCAGCTCGTGCGCCCGCGCGCACATCAGCACATTCGAGGACTTGATGCTGATGACGAGATTGTCATAGCCCATGTCCTCAATGAGTTTTACCTTGTCAAGCGCGCTCTCGACGATGCCCTCCGCGGTCACGCTGCCGTATTTCTCGATCAGCTCCTTCTCGAGCGAGCCGCTGTTCACACCGACGCGAATCGGAATATTCCGTTCCCGCGCCGTGTCCACGACCGCCTTGATCCGTTCGCGGCTGCCAATATTACCCGGATTGATGCGAATCTTGTCCGCCCCGTTCTCCATGGCCGCGATCGCCAGACGATAGTCAAAATGAATATCCGCCACGAGCGGGATCGCGATCTGTCTTTTGATCTCCGAAAGCGCCTTCGCAGCCTCCGGCGTCGGCACCGTACAGCGAATGATCTCGCAGCCGGCGGCGGTGAGCTGCCAGATCTGAGAGACCGTCGCCTCCACGTCCTCCGTCCTTGTATTCGTCATGGACTGGATCAGGATCGGACTTCCCCCACCAATCACGCGGTCGCCGATCTGAACCGTCCTCGTATGCTCACGATGCATAGTTCTCTCCCCTTCTCATATTGTCAATGCGCTTCTGAATGCTCCATTTGTTGACGCTTAAGACCAGGCCGATCTCGATGAGCAGGAAAATGCTCGCCGTGCCGCCGTAGCTGAAAAATGGGAGCGTCACACCCGTCGTCGGAAACAGACCTGTCACGACCATCATATTCAAGATCACCTGCAGCGCGATGTGCGAGAGCACGCCGATTGAAATCATCCTGCCGAGCAAATCCTCCGCAGTCTGCGAAATCACGTAAATCCGATAGAGCAGATAGATAAACAGGAGGATGATGAGTCCCGCTCCAAAGACACCGAGCTCCTCGCAGATGATCGCGAAAATATAGTCATTGTAAGGTTCCGGAATCGTCCCGAGCTTCTGGATGCTGTTCCCCAGCCCTTTGCCGAAAAGGCCGCCCGAGCCGATCGCGTAGAGGCCCTGCAGCGACTGGTAAGCCGTATCCTGCTCGTATTCGTAGGGTTCCAGCCAGGCACGGATACGTGCGAAGCGGAAACCCGCGTCCTCTAGCGTCGCGGGATCCAGATTTTTTACATAGTAAATGATCGCCGCCACAGCGGCAGCTACCAGCGCCGCAGCGAGAAAAAATCTCCACTGGTCCGGATGCACGATATAGATCATAAATACTGTCATGCCAAGCAGAATCGCCGCGGTACTCATGTTATTGCTGATCCGCAGAATCAGCAGCGAGACAATCATGCTGGGCACCATCATACGCAGGATCGAGAGCCAGCTCTTCAGCTGCCGCCCCCGAACCACGATCAGCGTGGACATCACCACAATCATGATCAGCTTCACCGGCTCCGCCACCTGAAACTGGACGCCCGCGATCCTGAGCCACCGAGTCGCACCTTTGACCGTGACGCCGAGCGGCGTCTTCAGAAGCAAAATCAGCAGGATGCAGAGCGCATAACCGGGGAGCGCAAAAATAGACCAGACATGATAATTGATATTGGACACCACGAACATGGCCGCAAGCCCGATCAGGGAATAGGCGACTTGATTTTTCAGGAGATACATAGAATCATAATTGTAAGTCGCACTTAGACCCGCCGTGTAATAGCTGGCGCTGTAGATCATGACGAAACCGAAGACCATCACGAAAAAAAACGCCGCCAGAAGGTTTGTGTCCAGTCCGCGAAGCCCGGGCTGAAACACCTTCTCCTCCCTCATCCTCACGCCCCCCGTCTCTCATAACGGCAAAAGCGGAAGGCCACGTCGAAGTACGTCTTCTCCTCGCTCTCGCCGGTCAGCTCCCAAGCAGGGTCGGCTTCGAGATCTGGGAACCACGCGTCGGCCTCATAGGCCTCGTCAAGCCGGGTCACATGGGCCAGGTCACAGTACGGAAGGAAAGCACGGTAAATGCTCTCCCCGCCAATGATATAGACGTCCCGCGTGTCATAGGCCTTCAACTCCTCCAGCACTTCCTCTACGGAATGGCAGACGAGCGCGCCCTGCACGTGATAGTCCGGATTGCGGCTGAGGATGATGTTCGTCCTGTTCTTCAGGGGCTGTCCCCCGGGAAAAGTCGCGAGCGTCTTCCGTCCGAGGACGACCACTTTGCCCGTGGTCTCCTGCCGGAAAAATTTCATATCCTCCGGGATGCTCACGAGCAGCTTTCCCTGCTGCCCGATGGCCCAGTTTTTATCTACATTCACAATAAGGTTCATGTTTTTTATCCTCTTACACCGCAATCGGAATATTCTGGATCTGCGGGCCGGTCTGATAATCTTCCACGATGAGATCAGCCGTCGTGAAGGCATAGAAATCCTTCACCTCCGGATTCAGCCGCACCTTCGGAGCCGGGTATGTCTCCCTCGCGATCAGCTCGCGCACAATATCGACATGCCGATCGTAGATGTGCGCGTCCGCAATCACATGCAGCAGCTCTCCCGGTATCATATCGCAGACCTGAGCCACCATCATGAGCAGAATCGCGTACTGGCACACGTTCCAGTTGTTGGCCGCGAGCACGTCCTGCGAGCGCTGGTTCAGCAGCAGGTTCAGCGTCAGCCGCTCCTGCCCCTTCTCCTGCGTCACATTCCAGGTCGTGCTGTAGGCACAGGGATAGAGATGCATCTCGCTCAAATCAGCATGCACATAGGTGTTCGTCATGATCCTGCGGCTGAAAGGATTGTGCTGCAGGTCGTAGAGCACGCGATCCATCTGGTCCATCATGCCTTCCTTATACCGGTGCTTCACGCCGATCTGGTAGCCGTAGGCCTTTCCAATCGAGCCGCTCTCATCGGCCCACTCATCCCACACATGGCTGTGCAGGTCATGAATATTGGCCGATTTCTTCTGGTAAATCCAAAGAATCTCGTCCATGCAGCTCTTGAGCGCGGTCCGCCGCAACGTCAGCGCCGGAAATTCCTTTCGCAAATCATAGCGGTTCATGACGCCGAAGCGCTTGATCGTGTAGGCGTAGCTGCCATCCTCCCACTTCGGGCGCACCTTCTCGCCCTCGGTGCTGACGCCATTTTCCAAAATATCGCGGCACATATTGATAAAAAGCCGGTCTGCGTAGCTCATGAAACTTCTCCTTATTCAATCTCGGAAGTGCAGAAGGGGCAGCGCGTCGCCTTGATGTCGACCTCGCTCATGCAGCGCGGGCAGATCTTCTTCGTCGGGGCTGCTGGGACTTCCTCCTCTTTCTTTTTCAGCTTCTCCGTCGCACCGTTGATCGCCTTGACCATACAGAAGATCACGAAGGCAATCAACAGAAAATTGATGATCGCCGACAGAAAAGAACCATAGTTCAGCGTCGCGGCCTGCTCACCGATTCCAAAGGAAACACTCATCGACGCAATGTCCATGCCCCCTGTGATCAGCGACAAGAGCGGCATAATCATGTCGTCGACCAGTGAAGTCACGATCGCCGTGAACGCGCTGCCGATGATGACGCCGACCGCCAGATCCATCACGTTTCCTCTGGAAATAAACTTCTTGAACTCATCAAAAAAATTCTTCATCTCTGACACTTTCCTCTCTGTTTGTATTGGTTCCAACTGAACATACCCAGTATAACACGTTCTTTCAAGAACGAAAACAGTTTTTTCTGCCCGCTTGACCTCTTCCGGGATTTCCGCTATCATAAGCCATGTAGCCAGATTAATTTCAGAGGTATTCATTATGCAATACATAATCACCGCCTATTTCATTATCGTCAATATCATTGGCTTCGCCCTGATGGGCATAGACAAGCGAAAGGCCAGAAAACAGCAGTGGCGCATCCCGGAGAAAACGCTGTTTCTAGCGGCGATCATCGGCGGCTCTGTCGGAACGCTGCTTGGCATGTACGTATTTCACCACAAGACGAGGCACTGGTACTTCGTCGTCGGCATGCCACTGATCCTGATTCTGCAGATTCTGCTCTGTATGAAATTTTCATAAAATATGGATTTTGCGCTTTCTTTTTGACAATATTTATATTAGAATGAAGAAAACCTGTTATCCATATGGAAAGGAGTCTTTAAGATGAAAAAACTGTTGAAGGCAATCGCGGCTGTCGGCACCGCCGCTCTGGCCGCAGTCGGCGGGTTCTATCTCTATCAGAAGTTCTTCGGGGAGGAAGAGGATCTGGACGACTTCGACGACGACGAACTCTTTGACGATGAAGACGAAGAAGAGCCGGAGGAAGAGACCGCTGAAGAAGAAACGGAATCCGAGGAGATTTTCGAGGAGGAGTCCGCAGAGGAGACGGAAGAAAAAGCTGACGGGGCGGAGACCGCCAAAGAAGCCTGACAATCGTAAGGAAAAAGCCGGAGCTGCATGATGGCTCCGGCCTCTTTTTGTCTTTTTTGTTTTTAATCTTTTTTCGGAAGTTTGAACGAGCTCTTGAGCGAGACAATCCGATTGAAGACGAGAGCGTCCTCCTTCGAATCCTTCGCATCCACACAGAAGAACCCACTGCGCACAAACTGGAAGCTGTCATAAGGCTTCGCGTCCGCAAGCGCCGGCTCCAGCTTTGCCTGAACGACCGTCAGGGAATTCGGATTGATGTTCATCGAGCCATCCTCGTTGTAGACGCCCTTCGACTCGTCGATGAGATTCTCGTAGAGACGCACCTGAGCATCCACCGCATACGGCACCGGCACCCAGTGGATCGTCCCCTTCACCTTGCGTCCGGTGAAGCCGCTACCGGCCTTCGTCTCCGGATCGTAGGTGCAGTGCACGACGCTCACCCGGCCGTCCGCATCCTTCTCGAATCCCACGCATTTCACAAAATAAGCGTGCATCAGCCGCACCTCATTGCCCGGGAACAGGCGGAAATACTTCCGCGGCGGTTCCTCCATGAAATCGTCCCGCTCGATGTAGAGCTCGCGGCAGAAGGGTACCTTTCTCGTGCCAAGCTCCTCATTTTCCAGATTGTTCGCGGCCTCGAGATACTCGGTCTCACCCTCCAGATAATTGTCGATGACAAGACGGATCGGATCGAGCACCGCCATCATGCGGGAACGCTTCATCTTCAAATCTTCGCGGATGCAGTACTCGAGCATCGCGTAATCGACCGAGCTCTGGCTCTTGGACACACCGCAGAGCTCCACAAACATCTGAATCGACTCCGGTGTGAAACCGCGGCGACGCAGCGCAGCGATCGACACCAGACGAGGGTCATCCCAGCCGTCGACCGTGCCGTCCTCAACCAGCTTCTTGATATAGCGCTTGCCGGTCACGACATTTGTCAGATAGAGCTTCGCAAACTCAATCTGCCGCGGCGGGTGAGGATACTCCAGCTCACGCACGACCCAGTCGTAGAGCGGCCGATGATCCTCGAATTCCAGCGTACAGATCGAGTGCGTAATGCCCTCAATCGCGTCCTCGATCGGATGCGCGAAATCATACATCGGATAGATACACCAGGCATCACCGGTGTTATGATGCGTCATGTGCGCTACACGATAGATAACCGGATCGCGCATATTCATATTCGGAGATGCCATATCGATCTTCGCGCGCAGCACCTTCTCGCCGTCCCCGTAGACGCCATTTTTCATATTCTCGAAGAGCGTGAGGTTTTCTTCCACGCTGCGGTTCCGATAGGGACTCTCCTTCCCCGGCTCGGTCAGCGTCCCGCGGTACTCACGAATCTCCTCCGCGGAGAGGTCGCACACGTAGGCCTTTCCCTTCTTGATCAGCTTTATCGCGCCTTCATACATCTGCTGGAAATAATCTGACGCAAAAAACAGCCGGTCCTCCCAGTCCGCGCCGAGCCACTGGATATCCTTTTTGATCGCCTCTACGAACTCCGTCCGCTCCTTCGTCGGATTCGTATCGTCAAAGCGCATGTTGAATTTCCCATGATACTTCTGCGCAAGTCCGTAATTCAGCAGAATCGACTTGGCATGTCCAATGTGCAGATAGCCGTTCGGCTCCGGCGGAAAACGAGTGTGCACCATGTCATAGATGCCCTCCGCGAGATCCTTCTCAATCTCATTCTCAATAAAATTTCTGGAAACGACTTCATTTTCCATGGCAGATTTTCCCCGATCTATAAGTGTTATATTGCAAAAACAGGAAGACACCTGTTCTGGGTCTTCCTGCTCTCACACTAAGCTGCTGACGGGAATCGGACCCGTGACCTCCGCATTACCAATGCGACGCTCTACCGACTGAGCCACAGCAGCCTGCATGCCGCCTTGCTTCGCGACTTGAATATCTTATCATAGCGCCTTTTTGGTGTCAACACTTTTTTTGAGTTCAGCAGCCGTCCGCGCTGACGATACTCATAAGTGTCAGACCCTTCGCGGGCGCGGTCGGTCCGGCGAGCGTCCGGTCGCGGGCTTCGAGGATGGTCTTTACATAGTCCGGCTCCCAATCGCCGTTTCCGACGCGGATGAGCGTCCCGGCGATGATGCGGACCATATTGTAGAGGAAACCATTGCCGCGAATGCGGATTGTCAGAAGCTCCCCCTGCCGCTCCACTGTCAGCTCATAGATCGTGCGCACCGTCGTCTTCACCTGCGCGCCCGCCGCACAGAAACTCTGGAAATCGTGCTCGCCGACCAGATACGCCGCAGCGCGGCGCATGCGCTCCTCATCCAACGGATAATAGACGAAATACGTGTTCAGGCGATATGCCGGGAGAGGAAACTCGCGGTTCAGGATGCGGTACTCGTAGGTCTTCACCGTCTTTTGATAACGTGGATGATAGTCCGGCGGCACCTCGCAGGAATGCTGGATACGGATATCCTCCGGCAGACGCTGGTTCAGCGCATAGGAGAATTTGTCCGCCGCCATCCGCGCCTCCGTGTCAAAGACCGCGAGGTTGCCCATCGCATGCACACCGGAGTCCGTGCGGCTCGCGCCGTGCACATGGATGTCCTCCCCGGTCAGAGCGCTGAGCGCCCGGTTCAGCGTCGACTCGATCGTCTCGCCATTCTTCTGAATCTGCCAGCCCTGATAGTTGGTTCCGTCGTAGGCGACGACCAGCCTGATTCTCCTCATGAATCCAAACTCCCATCCTCGGATAAGAAACTGCAGTAAAAAACTGTAACTATTCAGAACAGCAGGCCTTGAGACCGCCTTCTTCGAAGGCTATGTGCCGCTTACGCGTCATATGACTGTTACAAAAAACTATCGGCAGGTGACTTAAAACGGGATCGGAAGCCAGCTGTAGAGCAGTCTTCCGCATACAATCATGACCGCGAGGTATCCCCAGATCACCGCGTAGGCCACACGGTCCTGACTGCTGTAATGCAGCGGCTTCATCTTCGTGCGCCCCTCGCCGCCGTGGTAGCAGCGCGCCTCCATCGCCATCGCCAAGTCGTTGGCACGACGGAAAGCCGAGATAAAGAGCGGTACGAGCAGTGGCACCATCGCCTTCGCCTTCTTGATCAGGCCGCCGCTCTCGAAATCGGCTCCTCTGGCAATCTGCGCCTTCATGATCTTGTCCGTCTCCTCGAGCAGGATCGGGATGAAGCGCAGCGCAATCGACATCATCATCGCAATCTCATGAACCGGCACATGCAGTACCTTCAAAGGCGCCAAAAGCTTCTCCAATCCATCCGTCAGGTCGTTCGGCGTCGTCGTCAGCGTCATGAGTGAGGAACCGATGATCAGGTAGACCAGACGAATCGCCATGAAAATCGCGGTCTTAAGGCCGCTGTCCGTGATCCGCAGGAAACCGAAGCGCCAGAGCACCACGTCCCCGTCGATCAGAAATAGATTGAAAACCACCGTCACCATCAGAAGCATCATGATCGCCTTCAGGCCCTTGGTCATAAAGCGGAAAGGCACGGTCGAAAGACGAATCATGGCAGCCAAAAAAATCGTCGCAACGACATAGCCGACAATCCCCTTCGCCACAAAGAGCGAGACAATATAGAGCATCGTCGCGACAAGCTTCACGCGCGGGTCAAGCCGATGAATCACCGACTTTGCCGGATAATATTGTCCCAATGTAATGTCCCGAATCATAGTCTCTCCCTCAACCCTTCAGCCAACGCTCGATGGAATCCGCCGCCTCGCGCACCGTCGTCGCGTCCGTATCCACATCCGCGCCCTTCTCGCGCAGCTCCTGCATCAGATAAGTGACCTGCGGAGCGGCAAGGCCGATCTCCTCCAGCTCGCGCCAGTGCCGGAACACCTCCTTCGGCGTCCCGTCAAAACGAACTGAGCCCTGATTCATGACGACGATGCGGTCCACATAGCGCGCGACGTCCTCCATGCTGTGCGAGACAAGCACAACCGTGATCCCGCGTTCTTTCTGCAAATAACTGATCTGATCCAGAATCTCGTCACGCCCCCGCGGATCAAGCCCCGCAGTCGGCTCATCGAGGATCAGCACACGCGGCTCCATCGCCAGTACGCCCGCGATCGCCACGCGGCGCTTCTGGCCGCCCGACAATTCGAAAGGAGATGCTTTCTCATACTCCTCCCCCATGCCGACCATGCGCAGCGCCTCCCGCGCCTTCTTTTCGGCCTCCTCCTGCGAGAAGCCCAGATTCTTTGGGCCAAAACAGACATCGGAGAGCACGTCTATTTCAAAAAGCTGATGTTCCGGATACTGGAAGACCAGCCCGACCTTGCTGCGCAGCTCGCGCATCTTGAAATCCTCGGCATAGATATCCTGTCCGTCGAAATAAATCTTTCCCTCCGTGGCGCGGATCAGACCATTCAGATGCTGCACAAGGGTGGACTTGCCGGAACCGGTATGGCCGATCAGGCCAACGAACTGGCCGTCCGGAATCTCCATACTGACATCCTTCAGCGCATGGATCTCGTAGGCCGTGCCGCTTGAATATACATAATTCAGATGTTCGACTTTAATCGCCATAATTCTTCCACCAGTTCTTCGTTGCTCAAGATCCCGTCGCGCAGCGGAAATCCCCTTTTCTTTAGTTCCCATGCCAGCAGCGTCGCCTGCGGCACGTCGAGGCGCAGCTTTTTCAGCTCCTCCACGCGGGAGAAAACCTCGCGCGGACTGCCCTGCATTACAACCTTCCCGGCATCCATGACAAAAATGCGGTCGGCCTCGATGACCTCTTCCATATAATGGGTAATCAGGATGACGGTGATGCCATCCTCGCGGTTCAGCTTCTGCACCGTGCGGATCACGCTCTTCCGCCCGTGCGGGTCGAGCATCGCCGTCGGCTCATCCAGCACGATACAGCGCGGATGCATGGCCATGACGCCCGCGATCGCGACGCGCTGCTTCTGCCCGCCGGAAAGCTTGTTCGGCGAGTGCGTGCGGTATTTCAGCATACCGACCGCGCTGAGACTCTCCTCGACGCGCTTCCAGATCTCATCTGTCGGGACGCCGAGATTCTCCGGCCCAAATCCCACATCCTCCTCCACGATCGTCCCGATGATCTGATTGTCCGGATTCTGGAAGACCATACCCGCATCCTGACGGATATCCCACAGATGCGACTCGTCCTTCGTGTCCATGCCGTCCACCCAGAGCGTTCCCTCCGTCGGGAGCAGGATTGCGTTGATATGTTTCGCCAGCATAGACTTGCCGGAGCCATTGTGCCCCAAAATCGCGATAAACTCGCCCGCCTTCACCTCAAGACTCACGTGGTCGACCGCGCGCTTTCTGCCGTCGACATTGCCCTCTTCATCTATATTCTCATAATCAAATGTGACTTCTTCTGCACGGATCATCGCAGACCTCCGGTTTTTCCTGACGCTGCCGCGTCGCCTATTAAGTATACCACGAGAGTGGGAAATTTCAAGGAAAATCAGAGGTAATCGAAAATTCCCTGTACCGCGTCCGCAATGTTCATCCGCTCAGCCGTCGAAATCTTGCCTGTCCTCTTATATCCTCGCATCCGAAGGTCGAGCAGCTTCAGCTTTTCACAGCATACATAGCCCTCCGTCCCATCCGCGGAAATAAAAATGTGCAGCGGGCTTTCACTCGTTTCCTTCAGAACCGGACAGCCGATGATTTCCCCGGACTCATTAAAAAAATCCTTGCTCACTACGAGCACGGGAAAGCCGATCTTTTCGACCTTCAGAATATCTCCCTGCGCCGCGTTCATCATCCGCATCACCACAGCTCCCTGCCGGCGGCCTCGCCCCAGTCGATCTCGCCGTCCAGGTTCAGCTTGCCGTCGAATTCCTGTGCCCGCTCTTCCAGTGTCCTGTGTTTAAATTCTTTCTCCAATATAATCATCCCCTCCGAAGCTTTTACTTCCAGAATCTCATCCGGAAAAATATTTGCTTTTCTGAGCACCTCCTTAGGCAGCCTCACTCCCTGGCTGTTTCCCCAGGCTTTTACCTGTGTCTGCATTGCCCCACCTCCTTGTATATACCGAGTATATACTACGGATGGAGGAAACGCAAGTCCTGAATTCCCCATTTGCATACACCTCATCACATCTTTCAGTCTCCACATATAAACGGGCACGTCCGCCGACGCGGACATTGCGAAATATAATACTGGTCATTACGGCCAAAACTTGTTACAATAGCTTAGAAATCATATCAGTAGAAAAGGAGCGTATTTCCATGGCACAGAATCCAATTGTCACTTTTGAGATGGAAGACGACGGCGTCATCAAAGCGGAGCTTTATCCCGAGATCGCGCCGAATACCGTCAACAATTTCCTGAGTCTCGTAAACAAGGGTTTCTACAATGGCCTTATCTTTCACCGCGTGATCGAGGGCTTCATGATTCAGGGCGGCTGCCCGCAGGGTACCGGCACCGGCGGCCCGGGCTACTCGATCAAGGGTGAGTTCTCCCAGAACCGCTTTCAGAACGACCTGAAGCACACCGAGGGCGTCCTCTCTATGGCGCGCGCGATGGCGCCGGACAGCGCCGGGAGCCAGTTTTTCATCATGCACAAAACCTCGCCCCATCTGGACGGCGCTTACGCCGCCTTTGGCAAGGTGATCGAGGGTATGGATGTCGTGAACCGTATCGCGGAGGTCGACACCGACTACCGCGACAAGCCGATCGTGCCTCAAATTATGAAGAAGGTCACGGCGGAGACCTTCGGCGTCGACTATCCGGAGCCGGAGAAAAAGTAATCCATATTTTCAACGGAGCTTTTCCGGCAGCAGCGGTTCCCCGGCCATACGGGCGAGGGCCGCTGTTTCCTCTATCTCTTCTGCCTCCGTCGCGTCTCCCAGCAGCTTCCCGATGACCACCATCCGGTTCGTGCCGCTGCCCGCCAGCTCGAGCGAGCAGCTCGACAGCGTGATGAGCGAATCGCCCCAGCCCACCTCCACGGGAACGTCCAGCCAATTTCTTCTCTCCACCTCATCCAGAAATCCTTTCAACTCCTCTTCATCCGCGAAGGCCGTATAATCCGAGTAGCGAAAGGGTTCCGCGTCCGCGTTATCCACCAGAAAATAGGCGAAAATGATCCATCGCCGCGTTCCAAAAGCGGAAACCGTCTCCATGTATGGATGTGCCTTATAGTAGTCCAGATCCTCATAATATGCCAGATCGCAGAAGACGTCGCGTGTGTTTCGGTAAATATTGTGTCCGTAGATCACGCGGTTTCCCCCGTCGGGCTCCATCCGGCTTTCCTTCGACAGGAAAGGAACCCCGTGACTGTTGTAATTTCCGTCGAGATCCCGATAGAGATAATAGTCCTCGTCCTCCGGCGTCTGCACGACCGGGTGATTCAGAACACTCCCCGGTATGCGGATCAGCCCCTGCACATCCGCATTGTAGTCCTGATAGGCTTCCAGCAGCGCGCTGTCCGCGTCGTCGTCCTCCTCTCCAACTCCGGCCTCTTGCACCGGCGTCTCCACAGTTTTGACATATGGGCGGACGGCGCCGCGTGTCCGCCCGCCGCCTCTCAGCAACAGACAGGCACTGGCAAGAAGCAATGCCGCAGCGGCCAGATATCTCCATTCACGCGCCGCCATGCAGGTACTCCACTGTCTTATCATAAAGCATTTCCATTGCGATACTATCCCGCTCGCACTCATTTTCGAAGCGCTCGGCATCCTCCTCGTAGCCATAGTGTCCGGCATAATCCTGTAGCTTTTTCCGATACTCCTGCACGCTAACCGTGATCTGCTCCGCCTGAGCCACCTCATAGACTGCCAGTCTGGTTTTCAGAAAATTTACACAGATCTCGCGGTACTCCTGCTCATAGCTCGCGGCACTGTCATAGCCACAGGTCTCTGTCAGATATTCCTCGCAGCTGCAGCCGCTGGCCTCCGCCAGCAGCTCCATATTCAGCATCTGTTCCTCCAGCCTCCGCTGGATTCCGTCCTCATCCAAGCAAAAAACGCTGTTTTCCACCAGCCAGACAACCGGATCCTCATCCTCCGGTATAAGGCTCCAGTCCGCGAGCGCCTCCACGCTGCTCTCCCCGTACCCTTGGCACAGAGACTCCACCGCGCTTCGGCCTGTCGCGCTACCCTGCCCGTTCCCGGCTGTGTGATAGGGCGACCGCATATAATGCCCGGCGCCCGCGAGGGTGGCGGCCAGCGCCGCCATCCCCGCGATCAATAATACTCTTTTCCTTCTCATTTTCTCTTTTTCTTTCCTCCCAGAAAATATAAATACAGCCCGGACGCCATGATGACAATCGCCGCGCCTGTGGTGACCAGAATACCCTGTGCCAACTCGTCGGTCTCCAGTTTCAGATGTATCGAATAGCCGTCCTCCCCGTTATCCTCCGTCCGAACATTGTTCCACACCGCGACAAGCTCTGCCACAGTCTCCGGTTCCGAAGAAGAACTGCCCGGCGTCTTCGGCCATGGCACGGGAATCATCGGTTCCGTGGGCGTTGGCTCAGGCTCCGGTTCCGTGCCTGCCGCGTCCAGCATCTGAACGCGCTGTACCTCGCCGCAGTCCTCAAGCGTGAAAACCACGTTCTCCGCTGTGAGATATCCCTCCGGAGCCGCTGTTTCGATCAGCACATAACTTCCAATCGGCAAATATGTAAAGAAATGCGCTTTGAGCTTCCCCTCATCGTCATAGCCGTCTTCTCCACTGACCCAGCTTTCGATCAGTTTCAGGGCATTCCCATTCTCATCCGCGCTCCACAGTTCGAGACTGGCTCCTGCCAGCTCTTCCCCGGTCGTGATGTCGGCCTTGGAAATCTCCAGCTTTGTATAATCGTCATACATATATAGCTGAATATCCTCCAGCCGTTCCCAGCTCTCTCCGTTTTTCACCTGAACTTCATAGCCATAGAGCTCGCCATCGTCGTCCATCCACTCCCCCTCTTCATCGCAGAGCTGGAACAGGCGAAATTCAATATCTTCCGCGCTCACGTAACCGGGCGCAGGAATTTTCTCCCGGAAAATATAGATGTTCTCCTGCGTCGCCTGGCTGTCAAGCCGTGGTCATTCGCTGTTGCTGAGCCACAACCCCTCAACCGTATGCGCCTCCTCAGTGGACACCCAGGTGTCGACCAGCGCCAGATTGTCCTGCGCATGGCTGATCTGCCCGTCCTTATCCAGCAGGCTGCTGTCCAGAATTCTATATACAGAAATCGTCGCTCCGGACACTTCCTCCTCGCCGGTCAGATCCATTTTGGTCAATGTCACCGCGGTCGGCTCATTCTCATGCTCCGCATAGACCGGAATATACAGGGTATATTCATCCTCATAGGCAAAACTGACCGGATAAACTGTATCATCCATCAGATAGCCGTCCGGCGGCGTCAGCTCCTGAATGTAGTAATTCCCGGTGTTCAGCGCCGTATTGCCGTCGATCGAGCGCTCCACCGTATCGCCGCTGACTGAAGCCTGATAGATCAGCTCCGCCTCCGCTGCGTCTTCATCCTGATATTTGCTCATCAGCGCGATGTTCACCGCAAAATTCGCAAATCCGTCCGCGTCGGTCGTCGCACAGGCGAGCAGTGCGCCCGCTTCCACCAGCAGCTCCCCATCCACATTGTAGATATCGTCAGCCGTGTAGAGACCGAATCTTGCGCCGAGGAGCAACGCGCCGCTGCCCGCGTCGGCCTTATAAACGCCGACTCCCAGTTTCCGCTGCTCTTCCTCCGACGTGCTCCAGGGCTTTATACGCTGGTTGTAAAAATTTAAAAAGTCCTCCTGTGCGTCGAACACGACTTCCGTGGTCTGGTCAACGTAGGTCAATTCCACCGTCTGCGTCTGCGCACTCAGAAGAAAACCATAGGGCGCAGCGATCTCACGAACCTCATAGCTCCCAAGCGGCAGATACACGGACACTGTCCCGAGCGTTCCGTCGTTCTCCACACGGACAATGGGCTCCGCTGTCGCGTAGTGGAGCGTATATTCCAGTGTCAGTTCATAGACCTGATAGCTCGTCTGGATCCCGGCCACCGTGACTGTGACGCTCGCGCCATCGGCAGCGAGCTCCACCGTATTCCCGCCGGTCGTGCGGAAAATCTGGGAGGCCGCGTCCCACAATAACGTCCATGTCTCGTTTTTGACCGTCAGTGTTCCGCCCTGCAGGCTCAGCTCCGCCTGTACATAGCGATTATCGCTGATCTCCTCGCAGCGGGTTTCCGTCACGCTCCAGCCGGATGAAGTCCTCACCACCAGCGCGCCGGACGAGGTCTCATAGAGGCCGCTCTCCATCGTGACGATCGGATTTCCGGTCTCATCATACAGAATAAAGCTCCCGTCTCCCTGCTCCACGATCGCGGCGCTTCTGTAACTCATCACACGGGTATAACCGAGATCCACCGCAGCATCCGTCTGCGCTCCGCCAGACACACCGGGCTGCACCTCCGTCGTGTGGCTGATACGGTATCCGGATTCGGTGCATTCTACAAGATCCCCCTGCGCCCAGCCGTCCACATGGCTCTCCGTCACCTGATAAACATCAGTACAGGGCTCCAGTGTGATCCCGCTTCCGTCCGCCAGCGTCAGAACCGTGTCCTCCCCATTCTGCGTCAGATACGCGCCACTGTAAAGCTGCTGCGATGTCCAGGTGAGCCGATAGCCCTCCGCGGTCTCCGTCAGGATGCCTGCCTCCGAAGAGGCAAGCCCACTTTCCGCATCAAGCCGGGTCACATAGTCCGTCACGACCGGCTCCTCTGAGGCTCCCTCGCGATAATAGTGGCGCAGAATCTGCTGCGTCTGTTCCTTATAATAGGTATTTGGATACACCGTCTCATCCGTGTAGGCCGGAATCCCATACAAAGCCTGATCAAGCTCGCTCATTCGCCCGGCGATCCAGTAATTCGCAACACCGCCGCTGCTTGAAAACTGCTCCCCGCTGTATTCTTTCGAGCTGGTGAACGACGTACCGGAACCGTAATAATACGTGTAGTCATAGCTTCCGCCGCCCGTGTTCTCCGCGGTACGGTAATTGGGCTCAAAAGAGACATACTCCCCCTCCTCACCGGTCGTCACTGTTGCGACCACGTCGCCCTCGCGGAACCACCAGCCGCTGCCGTCCTGCGTCGGGATATCCTCTGCCGCGGTGATCTCATAGACCGCGTCCGCCAACGGGCGCTCCTCATAGACGAAGTCTGATTCGTCCTCATCGTAGTCGGTCAGCACCTCGCCCGTCTTCAGAATACTCAGCTTTCCAAGCACCTCGTCGTCATACATCGTCTCGCCGATATAGAGATAGTCCAGATTTCCCGAGGAGACGATGCCGGATGCTTGATAGCGTCGATCTGTCGTCACCTCAAAGTCCACCGTTCCATACCCGGAATCCAGATACAGATTATAGTAGCCATCCGGCGCGTTCAGCTCTTCCAGACGGTAAGTACCGGCCTCCAGCGAGGCCACCGCATTCAGGCGTCCGCTCTCGTCGGTCGAAAACACGCGCTGCGCAATCATCGTGAGTTCCCCGTCCGGTCCGGAAAGGTATTTGGATACATACTGATTGTTCTGATAATCCCAGATACGAAAAGAGATGCCGGACTGCGTGACCGTCTGCCCCGACTGCGCGTCGCGCTTGACGAGAATGAGCGAGGCCACGATGCTCGCATCGGTCTGCGCCACAGATTTCGCCCGATTCTCGCTCGTCGAAGAATCAGAAACCGTCACAAACAGCGGATCCACGGTAAACACATCCTCAGGCGTCGTCGTCTCGACCACCAGATAAGCGCCCCACGGTAGCTCCGGCGACCTTAGGTTTCCGTAGTGATTCGTGAAGATCTCCGACAGACGGTACTCATTTTCTACGCCGGTGGCCACCCAGCCCTCTGAAATGCCGTTCACGCCGTACCACTCGCAGGGCGAACCGCTGTTCAGACGATTAGCCTTATATGTATAGTCCGCGTTGATCGCGGCTACCATGGTTTCATCGTCCTCGTACATCCGCGCGACCGCCTGCTCCTCCCCGGAAAAATCCCATTTTCCGCTCTCATTGGAATAGTAGAGATTGCGGTAGGCCGCCAGAATATCTTCCATATAATAGTAGCCGTGCCCCGCGATATAGACCAGACGGTTGACCTCTGAGAGTTCATAGTCGCTTCCGTATTTTCCCTTAAAAGGCTGGTTTTCCGCGATATAAGATTTCGTATACTGGTAACCGACGAAGCTATCCGACTCGTCCATAAGAGCGACGAGCGCGTTCTCCTTCACCAGCATGTTTCCCTCGTCCTCGCTCCAGGCCGCTGCGATCGTACCATCCTGTATAAGGCTCAGTTCCGAGAGGAGATAGACGGTGAAACCCGCACCCTCGAGCGCCGTGCCGGCTGTATTTCCGGAGGACGCGCTCTCCCCTCCGGTCGTCAACTTGCGGATCTGGAAACCGGCCTTGATGACCTGCTGCTCCGACACGCCGTCCGTCTCATTCCTGCGGTAAATCTGCTCCGCCTCGACGAGCGTGCCCTCCTGCATCTCGTCCTGATAGAGGAAGGAATAATGGTATTTCTGCGGATTTCCATCCCCATCCGTCGCCGCCAGATAGCCCGGCGCGAAGGAGAGCCAGTGTATTTCCGCACTCTCCTCGTCATTATTGTCCGTCGAGAAGAGGACGACTGAGCTGCGAATCTCCTCGACCAGATCATATTCTCCGAGGTACAGCCCGTTCATCTCGAATTCTCCGTCCGCGATCACAGCGCTCGCGACCTTCGCGCCCGCCTGCAGCGTCACGTCCTGCAGCGTCCAGGTGTCCGCATAGCCGTCCCCGTCCGTATCTATAAAGACCTGCTGTTCCTCGAGCACCGCAAACCAGCCGTTGTGCTTCGCGCCGCCGTACATGCCGTCCGGATGCCGGATGCCGCCGTAGGAAACGTTCTTCGCCTCGACGCTCACATATCCGGCTTTGCTGTCCGTATAATCAAAATACAGCTTTCCCCCGCTGAGGTATGCATGCGGATAATCCTGATACGCATTCGTCCCCAAATCCGTAAAAGCAGAACCGTCGTCATCTCCATCATAAATAATGCGGTATCCGCCCGCGGCAATCGGCTGCGCCCAGAAAAGCTTTCCGTCCAGCGTGCCCTCCAGATACTGCACCTCAAAGCTGCTGTCCTCCGACACATAGAGCGAGTAGATGGCTCCGTCGAGCCCCGCGTCCCCGTGATCCGTTCCGGCCGCATAAGCCTCCGCGAGGTCGCCGTCCACATAGCGCTCCGCCTCCGCGTCCTGCTTTGAAAATTTCAGATAGCCATAGCCGCGTTCATCGATGAAAGAGTATTCCACCGCATCGGTCACGCTCGCCTGTGTATGGTCGGTCCGCGCCGCCGCTTCCTGCGAGGCACCGTCACAGACGACCTCGCCCACCTGCAGGAAATCCCGGTCATGGAAGCCGCTCCTCACATTCAGCACAGCGGCCTCATCCCCCGCATAGGAATGATAATTGATCGCGATGTCCGTGTAGGTTCCATAATACGTGATGCGCGACGCGGAAGAGAGATTGTCGTCATAGCTGTCCGCATTGACCGTTGTCCCCACAAAGTGCAGCTGCACATCTGCGCTCTTCACCAGAGCGAAATACGTATCTGACTTCTGCGAATCCCGGCTGATCAAAAGCCCGCTCTCCCCGCTCAGATACTGATTCCAATATCGATCCCAGAACACGTTCAGCACATCCTGCACGGCACTGCCCAGAGCGTAGCGCTGCAGTGCGATCATCTCCTGAAGGCCGAACTGTTCATAGGTAAGCGCGTCATAATCATCCAGAGTCCCCACATCGTTCGCATAGTAGGCGTTTTCATAGCCCTCATGACCGTCCGTCAGCATATAGGTGGCGTATTGGTTCGTATCCTCACAGAGATTCAGGTAATGCACGAGTTTCTCCGTGCTGGCCTGTTCACCTGTCCCGTCCCGGTCGCTGTAATTTCCCAGATAACCGTTTCGCTCCCCGTCCGCAGGAGCGCTCTTCTCCACGATACAGAAACGCCCCAGATTGGCCTGTGTGTAGTAGAGCGTTCCATAGCTGTCATAGCCGTAGCTCACGCCTGTATCCGTATCCGTCGCGGAGCTGAAATTTGTCCCACAGTACTGATCCGTCACGGAAATCCGATGCACCGTGTACATACCGATCACCGTGTCCGGCCAGCCCATCTCCTTCGCGATATCCGCGGTTACACGCACAATCTCATAATTTTTCTGTCCCCAGGTCGTGTAATCGTCCGGATCGGCCGCCAGACCGTAATCCCGCTCCGCGACCGTCAACTGCCCGGTTGAGACCGAGAAGGCGCTGTCGTAACGGTAGGTGCCATCCGCGAGAATCGTTCCCGTATAATAGTAAAGCGTCACGGAACCATCCGCGTCCACAGCGGCAGCCACAAAATACAGGCCGTTTCCCTCACCCGTGTAGGACACCCCATCATCGGAATACAGAACGATCCCTGTATCCTCCATGCTCTCATAGACAAAAACCGTGCCTCCGGAGCTGTACTCGATGTGCGCGCCGTCATCCTGCGCGGTGTAGACACTCTCCGTCCCTTCCGTGTCAGTATATACGTACTGCCAGAGACCGCTCGCCGCATCGACTTCGTAAGAGATCGTCCCTCCGTCTGCGGTCGTATAGAGCATCGCACCGGCTCCCAATATCTCTGTATCACTGATCGCAATCTGGTTTTCCATCTCGGCCAGAAGCTGATACACGCCTTTTCCCGTCTCCACCAGCTCTGTTGTTTCATAATACAGAGTATCCGCCAAGCTGAGATCCTGACTGCTGTCAATCGTGATCTCCAGCCGCGCCAGATAATCTCCGGCCGCCGTGGGCGTATAGGACAACGCATACGCGTAGGGCGTCGCCAGATTATCCACCAGCTTCGCCACATCCAAGTTCCAGCTTTCGTACTCGTGCCCGCTCTCATCCGTCACGGTCAGCTCAGCGGCCGCAATCAGCTCCGTCTGCAGCGCCGACCCCTTCTCCCGGATCAGACCGCTCAGCAGCATCGACGGATAGAGCGTCTTTTTCTGCGCAGTCGCCTGAGCCGTCCACTGATAATATTCATAAATTTCAAATTCTGTGTCATAAAGAATCTGCGCGCCGCTCTCCAGATCAGTCTTATTGATAAAAATCTGATTGTACCACGGCTCGTCCGTGACATTTGTGTTCGATGCCCCGGAATCGCTGTCATTCCTTCCGCCGACTGTCATCGTCCCGCCGTTGGAGACGATTTCCGAGTAAGTTCCTATTGTCGTAGCGCCATTCACATCCCTGCGATATCCGGCCAGAGGCAGCGTGACCTCCGCAAGCGTCCGTCCATTTGAATCATTCGCGCTTCCGCGCGTATACTGGTCGAGCTCCGTGACCGTATAGCGGTAAGTGCGCGACATATAGGAATCATACTGTTCCTCGAGCGTGCCCTGCGCGCTCTCCTTCGCCTGCGTCCATGCATCCTGCTGCTCTTCGTAAATCTCCTCAAGCTCTTCCGCCGTGAGTTCGACGGAATCTCCCATGTAGGACACAGCCAGCACGTCGCCGACGCTCAGGGTCGCCGCTGCCGCGAGCGCCTCCGCCCACAGCGATTCATAGGTATCCTGATCGGTCTCCTCCCCGGGTTCCTTCATGTACTGGCTGTAGGATTCCCGGAAGCTGTGTTCATGCACAAAGCTCGTGTACGCATAACCGTTCGCGTCCGTCATGAGCTCGGTCTGATGGTCGCCGCCCGACGGCTCGACATCCTCATCCATATAGGGCACGGAAATTCCATAGTTGCCGGCCGAATCGGTATCTTCGCTCTCCACCACCTGAAAACGCACGCCCTCCAGAAGCTCATTGGTGATAATGCTCTCCTTCGTGATCTCCACACAGTACTGCGCGGAGGCCTTCTTTTCCAGATCATAATTTTCAATATAGGGAATGAGCAGCTCACCCGCCACCGCGGATACCGGGGATGTCCCGATGCTCCAGGTAATAATCCACTGGGCGTTCGTCTGCGCCGGGCAGACCCAGAAGCAAAGCTCCGCATGGCTGCCCGGATAATAATCGATGCCGCTCACATTGGTGAAGTCGTCGAAATCCAGAGTACCGTCCATATAATGATTGATCGCATTGGAAAATGTACTCAGCGCGCCGTAGACGTAGCTCGCGTCGCCGCCGTAAATTTTTCCGGCCGCCTCGCTGATTCCGCCGTCGTTCCAGGCCACGTCGATATCGAAATAGACGCTGTCGTCGGGCATATTGTTGATAATATACCAGATCGCGAGCTGCATCGCCGCGTAGTCGTGGGACTGCTGCTGCGTCGTCTTCAGGTAACAGTTCACCACACACTTGATCAGATTGTACTGATAACTGCTGAGCGCTGTCCCGTTCGGCGCAATGATCGATGAATAATCCACCTGCTCGTAATGCCAGCCTGTCCTGTACGAGCCGCCATACAGGGCGCAGAATGCCGTGTGGCGCGTTCCACTGTTGTCTTTTGCATAGAGCTTCACGACCTTATCGTGAGCCCTACTGCTTCCCAGTGAGGAAATTACACCAAGCGCGCTCCCGCCCAGAGAACCGATCCCGGCGGATGTCAGAGACGACGGAACGTCATTCTCGCCGGACAGCAGCAAGACCCCGTAGAGATCCACGTACTCGCTCCGCCCCAGCGCCTCATAGACCCAGTCCGGGAGTTCCCGTCCACTCAGGTATCTGCCGGTAATATAAGAAAAATTATATTCCGCCTCCGCCATGCTGCGCAGAGTTTCTATCGTGAATCCCGAGAAAATCGTCCCGCGGAAGAAATGCGCCAGATCCATCCCTTCTTCCGCCAACTCGATGATCTCCTCCACATCGTCGGTGTAAATTTCCGGGATTTCATTTCCATCCTCATCTACGGCGTAGACAAAATTCCCGCTGCAGGCCGGATCTCCGTAGCCATAATTGTCGTATGGAGTGATTTCGTCCTGCTCTGCCTGTTCGACTGCTTCCTCCGTGGCGACAACGATTTCCACGGCTTCACTCCCGTCGTCGTCCGTCTCCTCTTCCTCCGTAATCTCTGTCTCGTCACCGCCTTCATCGGAAATCCCCATGAGCTGCTCTTCCGCATCATTTTCCTCTGCCGAAGAGGCCTCGCCATCGGAGTCCTCCTGAATCCGTCCGTCCGTTTCCTGATCTGCCCTGTCCGGATTCTCCGTATCTGACTCTTCCGTTTCCGGCTCCTGCGCATCGAAATCCGACTCCTCTTCGCCTGATTCCCCGTCGCTCTGTCCCTCCGTGTTCTGACTCTCCGTGCACGGTTCTTCTGTGCTCTCTCCCAACGACGCCGTGTAGGAATCATCCGCGCGCGATATCATACCCGCTGACGGAGCGGAGCAAAACAGAACCGTGGCCAGAAGCAGGCACAGGCAGCGCTCTGCTGTTTTTTTCATTTTTAATGCCCTTTCCAGCACAAAAAGTGTGCAAACTACCTTCACCCGCAGCACCTGCCTCTGCGGGCGATCTCTATGCATTTTCATTTGGGGAATTCACCGATGAAACATCGGCGTTCGATTTTTTTGGACGTTTTTATTCTAATACGGCAAGAAGATTTTGTCAAATGAAATATGAAAAGCCCTTAACTCGCGAATACGCAAAGAAAAGATGGGTTCAAAACACTTTTTGTATTGTTTTGAACCCATCTTTGGTCAGTCCCTGCCGTATGCAGTTCCTGTAACAAATCGCCCTCGACATCCATCTGTCGACTTTCTTTCTGACTCTGGTTCAGCCTTGCGTATAGCGTGCGAGGAACTGGCGCGTCCGCTCCTGATGCAGGTCGCCGAAAACCTGCTCTGGCGCTCCTTGCTCCACGATGTAACCGTCGTCCATGAAGATCACCTGACTCGCCACATCGCGCGCGAAGGCCATCTCGTGCGTTACAATCACCATTGTCATCTTCTGATCGGCAAGAGAGCGGATCACCTTCAGCACTTCTCCTGTCAGCTCCGGGTCGAGCGCGGAGGTCGGCTCGTCGAAGCAAAGAATATCCGGAGCCAAAGTGAGCGCACGCGCGATCGCCACACGCTGGCATTGGCCGCCCGAGAGCTGATGCGGATAATTCTGCATCCGATCCGCGAGTCCCATATCCCGGAGAAGCTGCTGGGCCTGCGCCTCGATCTCGTCATGAATCTCTTTTTTCCTTGCCTTGTAGTCCGGCTGTTCCTTCGCCAGCAGCTCCTTCGCCAGCATCACGTTCTGCAGCGCCGTGTACTGCGGGAACAGGTTGAAGGACTGAAAGACCAGTCCAAAGTGAAGTCTCCTCTTGCGGATCTCGGCGTCGTTCTTCGTACCGGTCTCCGCCGCGTCGAACACCGTCTCGCCGTTCACCCGGATCACGCCTCCTTGCGGCCGCTCCAGAAAATTCAGGCAACGCAGCAGCGTCGTCTTGCCACTGCCCGACGAACCGATGATCGAGAGCACCTCGCTCTTTTCCAGAGAAAAGCTGATGTCCTTCAGAACCTCTGTGTTTCCAAAAGATTTACAAATATGTTCCGCTTCCAGAATCGGCATCTTACACTCCCCCTTATTGGAAATAATTCAGCTTCTGCTCGAGCCGCCCAAGGGCGATTGTCAGAATCCCGATAAACACCAGATAATAAACCGCCGTGAAGAACAGTGGCCAGATCGCGCCGGAGATTCCCTGCGAGCCCTTCATGAAGGCCTGCCCCGCCCAGATGACTTCCTGCAATGCGATGATGCGCGCGAGGGACGTGTCCTTCACGAGCGTGATGATCTCATTCGACATCGGCGGCACAATCCGCTTGATCATCTGCAGCAGTGTGACCCGGAAAAAGATCTGCGTCCGTGTCATACCCAGCACAAGGCCTGCCTCCTGCTGACCGATCGGCACACTCTGGATACCGCCGCGATAGATTTCCGAGAAATAACAGGCATAGTTAAAAATGAAAGCGACAGCAGCCGCCATGAAACGTCCGGACTCCCCGCCACCCCAGATCGCGTTGCCCAACACAAGACCCGGGAAGTAATAGATGATCAGAAGCTGAATCATCAGCGGCGTACCGCGAACAATCCACACAACTGTCTTCGTAAAGGCGCTCAGCGGCTTAAAACGCGACATGGAGCCGAAAGAAATGATCAACCCCAACGGAACCGCGCCGACGAGCGTCACCAGAAACAGTTTCAGAGTCTGCACAAAGCCTGCGTTCAGAGAACGTATGACAATCGGCAGCTGCTGCATGATCAGGTTCATCGAAAGTACCTCCCTCTTATTCGTTTCCGGAAAAGTAATAAAGAGCGGGCCGACTGACCGCTGCCCGCTCTTTCATCAATCATGTATTACTGAGCAATGATGCTGTTCTCGATGCCGTAAGTCGTCGCGATCTCGACCATGCTACCGTCCGCGTAGCTCTCCGCGAAGAACTCGTTCAGCATCTCAACCAGATCGGAACCCTGACGGAATCCAACGCCGTACTCCTCGTCGACCAGCACGACACCCGTCGTGAGATCTTCATAGCTGGTGCCCTCGCCCACCATGGCTTCCGCCATCAGGAGGTCGATGATCGCCGCATCCGAGGTGCCCGCCGCAACCTCCATCAGCGCGTTCGCCTGATTACTGACAGAAGTATAGGAAAGACCATTGTCTTCCGCAGCCGCCTCGCCGGCGCTGCCGGATTCTACTGCAAAGCTGAGATCCGCAAGGCTCTCCACATCCGCGTAGTCCTCCGCGACATCCGCTGCGAGAACAACGACCTGGGAATTGCTGCTGTAAGCGTTCGAACAATCCATCGCGCTCATGACCTCATCGGTCAGCGTCATGCCGTTCCACACACAGTCGATCGTCTTGCCATCCAGCTCCAGAATCTTGTTGTCCCAGTCGATCTCGACGAACTCAACCGCTACGCCGAGGCTCTCCGCAAAAGCGGTCGCCATGTCGGCATCAAAGCCGATCCAGTTGCCATCCTCATCCTTGTAGTCCATCGGCTCGAAATCCGTGATACCGACAACCAGAGTACCCTTCTCCTGCACATAGGCAAGATCACTGTCCGCATCAGCCGCCTCTTCAGCCTCCTCAGCCTCTTCCACCTCTTCAGTCTCCTCTTCGACTTCGGCCTCTTCCTCGTCCGTCGTCTCCTCGGTTTCCGTGGTGGTCTCCGTGGAACTTGAGCTGCCGCATCCGGCCATGCTGAGTACCATGACGCCCGTAAGCATCAACGCAAGTAACTTTTTCATAATGTTCTCCTCCTTATCTTCGTTTCGCTGCCACTCTACCAGAGTAAAGCACATCTGCAACGAAAAAATCATAACAGCACATCCTGCAAATGTCAAGAAAAACTGTAAGCACTCACGGCCCGGTCCCCCGCATCCGGCACCCGCCGCCGCAACAGGCAATTTGCTTCGAGCGCGCAGGCAGCACGCCCTCCTGTGGGGAGAAGTAGTCGCCGCCTTCGGAATTTTCGTCATCTGCGGCTGCGAAACCCTGAACTGAGCCTCCGGGCCAAATGTCGCCCGGCAGGCTGTCGCCCGATAAGTCCTTTTGATGGACATCGAGGGCGATTTGTTACAAGAACTGCATACGGCTGGAAGCGACCAAAGACGGGTTCAAAACACTACAGAATTGTTTTGAACCCGTCATTCGTAAGGTCGCGAAGCCGTATGCATAGTTCTTGTTAAAATCGCCATCTGGGAATTAAAAGGACTTATCAGGTGGCAGACTGTGCCACGACTTGTCCCGGAGGCTCATCTGTTTCTCGCTCGCAGATGATGAAAATTCATCGAAGCCGTCTCCCATACTTCTCCCCACAGGAGGGTGTGCCGCCTGCGCGCTCATTCCAAACGTTGCAGCGGCGGGTGTCGGATGCGGGGAAACGGGCTGTGAAATGCGGCGCATTACAGCTTGTCGATCGGCGTATTCAGGATGCGCTCCGTCTCCTCGGCCTTTTCCTTCTCCCGGCGGCGCTTGCTGCGGATGTTCAGGAAGACGAGCACTGCGACGACGATGATCACGACAGCGGCCAGAATATAGGGCAGCCGGGACGCGAGCGTCGGCGTCGTGCTCATGATACGGTCTGCGGTCTTCGAGAACACTTGGGAGAAATACTCTTCATCGCTCAGATCGCTGTAATAATAGGCGTCCACATAGTCGAGCAGGATCTCGCAGGCCTCCGAATCCATGACCGTCTGCGCGTTCGTTCCGACGATATAGTAAATGCTGTAATCGCTCGAACTCCACTCGACAAAGACGAGCAGTACCCCAGCCTCGTTATCGCCTGCCAGTTCCGTATACTTATCGTCACAATAAGCTTCGATCTCGTCGTTCGTCGCGGAACGGCTACCGTTCACGTTGTCAGTGATCACGAGATAGGGCTGCACGCCGGTCTCCTTATAGAAGGTCTCCATACCGGAGAGCGTCGTGCTCTTATTGAGAATCCAGTCCAGCTCGTCGTCGATGCAGTCGCTGTCAAACGAAGCATAGGGTTGGATTGCCTCGCGCTCTACCGTACTCGTCGTAATATCCGAGGTCGACGAGGAAGCGAAGCCTCTGGTCGCCGAACGCATCATGGAAAAAAGCACCATAACCACAAGGATACACACTATCAGCATGGAAGTACCGCAGCCGGCTCCGCGTCTTCCGTAGCCGCCATAGCCCCAGCCGCCGAACCAGGATCTCCGCGGTGGCCTCGGTGGGCGCGGACCGCCCGTACCTCCCATGCCCGGTCCAAAACCGCCGCCCGGCGCACCGTAACTGCCCCCGCCACGGTTCCGGCTGCCGGAACCCATCGAGCCGCCACGGCTCGAACCGCTCGAGCTCCTGCCGCCAAAGCTGCGGCCTCCTCCTGAACTGTGTCCTCCGCTGCTGCGGCCTCCGCCGCCGCCTCCTGCACCGCCTCTGCCCATATTTTTCAGCCTCCTCTTTTTTCTTTAACAGTTCCGAGCAGTAATGAAATAAAAAACAGACTGTGCAGGTTTACCTGCTAAAGGCTGTATTTTTATTTCGGGATGGGCGGAACGCCCATCAAGCCTCAGACATATGACGCGCAAGCGGCATATAGCCTTCGAAGAAGGCGGTCTGTGGCCTGCTGCTCTAATAGTTGCTTTGCACCAATTCAGAACAAGTCTGATTTACTTTATTCCGAACTCTTTCTTAAGCGCCTCAAGTGCCTCGTCCGTCTCCTCTGACTGCGACTCATACTTCTCCCGCAGCTCATCCAGGCCGTCGCCCTGCCGCCGGTTCAGCTCGGCTTCCGCCTGCGCCTTGTCGAGCCGCCGGTTCGCCATGTCCTCGTACTGCTCGAAGGCCGCGGAAGCGCTGCGCTTCGGCGTCCCTGCACTGTTCAGACGCTCCGTGGCATCGGCCATGGACATCGTCGCGCGGATGCGGCTCTTCCTCGCCTCCATGTCCTGAATATCCGTAGCGAGCTTATTGTAGAGTTCGCGCATCTTCTCTGTATTCTGCTGCGCCATCGCAAGCGACTTTTCATCCGCCGCGAGCTGCTCCCGGATCTTCGCCTCGCTCGCAAGGAACTTTCGCGCATCCGCCTCATTGCCCGCCCGCAGCGCGGCTCCTGCCAGCCCATGTTCCCGCTCGGCGCGCTCCTTCGTATCGTCGCGGCGGCTCTTCGCGCTCCGCTCGGCGGCCATGACCTTTGCGGTCTCCAGCTTCACCTCAGCCAGATCCTCCCTGGCCTGCACAAGCGCCTCGTCGATCGTCCTTTCCGGGTCCGCACGCTTATCCAGCCGGTCGTTCACATTCGCCCTCATAATGTCAGAAAAACGGTTTAAAATTCCCATCTGTCCTACCTCCTCTATCAGGCCTGTTTCTGCCTCCTGCGGTACTCCTGCTCCCATTGGAGCAGCTTTTTCTGCGCATTTCCATAGTCGACGCGCCTCTGCTCCTGCCCGCGCGGCGGTCCTGCGACCAGCGACCTGGCGAGCTCCGCCTGACGCTCCGTGTCCTCATCCGGCGCATAATCATATGCCGTTTCAAAGCACTCAGCCGCCTGTTCAAAAAGGAACTGCTGCGCGTAGCATACGCCCAGATTGTGCCAGATGGCACTGTAAAATGCCATCCCGAGCCGATTGTTCTGATGCATCTTCAGGATATGGTGGTACTCGTCCATCGCCGCCCAGTCGCTGCCGCCGTCGAGCAGCTCATCCGCCCGCAGCTTCAACCGTTCCTGCTCCTGCATCGTCCCAAGCGAACGGATCTTCTCCTTCAGCTCCGTCATCTCCTGACCCGTATACAGGTCGGAAGCGCCAACCACCTGAATCACCAGATTGCTGAGGTTCGCGTGAGCGTCGATACCGCTTTTAATCCTGTGAGCCAGCTCCTTCTCCTCGAGTTCATCGCCAATCCATTGGCAGAGCCGTTCATCGAAGAATCTTCGCTCGATCAAGCAGACATTGTGGTACAGATACCAGGCCAGCTCCTCGATACTATAAAGTCCAGGCCCCGTCTGCCCCACCGACAGCGGCGTCCTTGCCCGCCTGCCTCGGCAGATCATCACCAGTCCCATCGTACTCCTCCTCTTCCTCCAGCGAAAATGACTCCATCCAGTACAGATCCGACGCCGGATACAACTCTCCGAAACCCAGATCTGACACCTTCACCTCACACTGCCTCGGGCCGGAAAAATGAACCTCAATCAGAAGCCGCGTCGTCCGCTCTGGCCTGACAGGCAGATCGGTCAGCTGCATCCCGAAGTGCAACTCCTTTCCTCCCATCATCGGCTGAAACACGAATTCCAGCACCGGCTCATCCAGCAGGATCATCTCACGCCATTCCTGCACGTCGTACCAGTTCTCCCCGGCGCTCACAAGCATATGTACCTGCTCCTGCGACCCGCGTCTGCAGCGGATACCCATATTGTAAAATAAGGTCTGTTCATTCAAGAAAAGATAAGCCGGCTTTGCACCCTGCATCCCGGCCGCCATGCACGCGCCCCGCGCATAGACCTGCTCCGCGAGGAACACCCGCCTGTGCGCACAGATCACTTCCCTGCTCTTTTTGTACTCCCGCGCATCGAAATCGGTTCCTGTCAGAAACACTGCCGACACGGGCTTTCCCTTAAAACAGGTCTCCGCCATCTGGGCAAGGCGCTCATCCCGCCCCCCGTCCAGCATATTGCCGACATACCAGTATTCCGGCTCCGATGTCTGCACGAGCATCGGCGTCGTCCTGCGGCTCACCTCCAACATCTGCGCACGCACTTCATCGGCGCCAAACTCCAGCAGACAGACCCGGTGCTGCCAGATATCATTACTCTGATGCATCACAAAGTGGACAAGGCTCTCTGCCTCCGAGATCACCTGAAGCTGCTCCTTCACGAAGCCCGCCTCGCAGGCCTCCTGCTCGAACTGGCGGATACTCTCCTCCTCGAGATCCGGCAGGACAATCACGCCCCGGATGTCCTCTTTCTTTCCAAAGCGCTTCAACGCGGAGAGGATTTTTAAGAAACAGGCGCCCTTTCCCTGCTGCCCCTGAAAATCCAGCGGCAGCAATTCCGGTTCCTTCATACGGGCGCTCTGATAACAGACCTGCGGACATTCCTCCCGAAAATCAATCCCCGCGATCAGTAACTCCCGTCCGTTCGTCATCCTCATCCAGTGTCACCCTCTTATCTTCTGCTAAACTGCTCCGCCACAAGATCGGACAGCTCCTCATAGTCACGCATCATCCTGCGAAGATTCCGCTCATGCCGATAATCATACTCTCTCTGCATACGGCAGAGTCTCTCATAACGGCTGAGGCCGTCCATATGCTCTTCCCGGTTCTCAATCGTTCTCGACATCGTTGAGTTCTCGGTGCCATCCGGCAGCTCCTCCGTGAAAAACCAGGTCAGCTGCTCTCCGTAGAACAGTGTGAAAGACTTCGTAAAAATGCCTTGATACACCGGGAAAATCTGCTCTGTTATATAGTCGAAGGTCTTCTTCCCGTGATATTCCAGTACATAGTGCAGTACAACCCGATGTTTCGGATCGCCCCGGTACTCCACAATCGTACGGTCGTCCGGGCGACCGCCCTCCTCCATATACGGCTCAAGCTTACTGAGAAAGGCGAAGGGCTTTCTGCCAAGTCCTTCCTCCGCCAGAAGCCGCCGCGCGAGGCGCTTCTGCGCTCCACTCAAAAGCAAAAGAACTGAAAGTTGCTTCAGATAAGAAAGACACGCAACCTCCGCCAGATGGTCATCCCAAATCAGATGATGCTCCAAGCTGTCAAACAAGCCCTCTGGCATGCCGCGCTCCTTCACAAAATCCAGCCAGCCCGTATAGTTCAGCCAGGCACTGATAAGGACCGGATCTCCGCCCCGTCCGTCCAGAGAGAGGAATACCGGGAACACCTCCTCAATGTACTGTTCCGTGAACAGCGCCTGCACAATGAGCTGTTCCTCCAACTGCGGGAAAATCAGTCCAAACTGTTCCCCTGCCCTCCAAACGGCCAGCAGCTCCTGCATGCTGCCGACATACTCCTCCGCGAGCAGCGCGACAATCTGCTCCGTGTAAACACCCTTCTCAAAAATCAGACGCGCCCAAGGCCGCAGCCTGCCATGCTGCATTTCACCCTCCGCGAGAAGACGCTGCAGCAATCGGAGCAACAGCTTCGGATCCACTTCCTGACAACCGGTTCGGTTCAGCGTCGTCCATGCCTCCCAGTCCCGTCCCAGCAAAATCAGAATCTCAATACAGGACGCCTGCCCCTTTCGGTTCAGCGCATCCACATTTTCCATAGGAAGGTATTCCGCCAACTTCTCCGTACGGCCTGATTTCCGCTCGTATTCCAGAAGCTCCAGCTTTAACTGCTGCTCGTAAGACTCATCGAGCTTTCCGCTGCGCAGCAGTCTCTTCGCCGTCTCCACGTTTTCGGAATTCAGACGATGCTTTCCTCTGCCGTCAAGCAGATAGAGATTCAGCCCCGTGTGGTCTTCCAGACGTATCGTACACTCCTGCAGAAAGCGCGGCTCAATCAGCAGACGCTTCAGATCGTAGGATACCGTCTGCCGGTAGCGCCGTCCCTGCTCGTCGATCAAAATGATCTGCGCCGACGGCGTATAGATTGGCACGAAGGCGCAGCCGCCCGACAACGGCGTCACAAAGCGCTCCTTCAGCTGCTCATAGCGCACCTCCACCTGACGGATACGCTTTTCCTGACAGCTCAGCTTTCGCATAAACAGCAAGTCAGCCAGCGCCTCGAGCATATCCTTCTCCAGCGTCTCAAGCAGCAGACAGTGCCCATATAACCAGGCCAGAGATTCATTCAGCCTGCGTCCTTTGAGCTGCTCCAGCAGAAACTCCTGTAGCCTACGGCGGTGTCCCTCCATCTCCGGCGAATCCAGATCGCCATACTTGGCCAAATTACAGTAAAAAGCCGCCTTCTGCCTGCCGGTCAGCGTATTATGATAGTCAAAATACAAGATTACCTGCCGCGGCAGCAGCTCCGGATAATTCTCAGGCAGGGAGTACATGAAATATTCATAAAGATTTGTAATCTTCGCGTCGAGCTCTACGCCCTTCTGATACCAGACAAAGGCCTCCGCATCTGTTCGGTGTCCGCGAATATGGATCGCGCAGACCGCGCCGACAGTCTCCCTGCAGGGGTTTGTCTGGTAGCAGCCCTTCAGAAGCCTGGCGGCCAGAGGAGACCATCGCTTCAGGCGGGACGCCTGCTTCGCGATGAGCAGCGCCGTCTCGGCGTTCAAAAGCCCGCGGGAACTTGCCCAGGCGCAGGTCTGCAGGGCAAAGGCATCGAGCCTCCCGAACAGCGCCATATCATTTTTCAGATAAGACCAGGCAGCCTGATAAATAAGACGGTTGTGTGTCCCCGCCCGGAACTGCCGCTCCAACAGTTTATAACAGGTCCGCGGATTCTCCTTCAGCTTCGGGTCAAGCTCCAGCAGGAAGAGCACAATCATCCACAGCTTCGGATTCTTCTGATACAGTCTCTGGAGCTGCGGAATCGCCGCGGCAGTCGTCTCCGCATTATCCCGGTAGAGACAGTTCACATAGAGAAACAAGGCCCGCGTCACCGCATCGCGCTGCTGGAAGAGGCGCGTCCGCTCGTATTTTTTCAGAATCCAGCCTGCCTCTTCACCCCTGCTCTCCTTCAACAGCACCCAGGCGTCGAGCAGCGGGGCAATCGGGGAATTCGGCGTCTCCTTTCGCAAAAGCTCCACCTGCCCGCGCAGCTGCGAGGCCGCGTCCACAGTCGCGAGCACGCCCCGCCGCTCTTTTTCCGCCAGACGCAGGATCTGTGCCAGAACTGACTCGCAAACGCGCCGACTGCGCCACTCCTCGCTGCGACCCGGCCCCTTCCGAATCTCCCCGGGAGGCACCTCCTCCTGTTCCGGCTCCGGCAGCGGAATCTCCTCCGCCTCTTGTCCCCGGGCAGAAAGCTCGACCTCTATCCGTACCGGCAAACGATACTCTCCGGCATCCGATTCGATATAAACGCTGCCCTCCAGGCTCTCGCCCTCCTTGAGCCCCTTTGCGTCGTACTCGTATTCAATCCTCGCAGCGCGCCCAAAAAAGGAGTCCTGCTTCAACTTAAGACCCGGAACTCTGGTACAAAGTACACCCCGAACCCTGCGATCATCACAGGAACTCACGACAAAACTGCCCGACAGAAAGCCTCTGGCCTTCGTCCGCAGCAGCAGCTCCTCCGGCTCCATATGCAGCTCCGGCTGTGAGTAGCTAAATATTCCGTTGGAAAAATCGATGATCTTACCTTTCATGGATACCCCGTTGCATTTTTTTCACGTTTACACTATTATTTATTATATCACCATCCAATAGCGTCACGCAACTGACAGGAGAAGAAAAAATGACAGAACAGATCGATGCGAGAGAACACTTCCACGGAAGTGACCTTGAAAAAATAGAAAAGTGTTTTGGAATCCCGAAGGAGAAAATCACGGGATTCGGCGCAAATGTAAACCCGCTCGGACTCTCCCCGCTGATGCGGGAGGGACTGCTGCAACACATCGACGCGGTGACGAGCTACCCCGATCCGGCGTACACGCAGCTGCGCGGACATATTGCGGCCTACACGGGCTGCCGCGCGGAGCAGATTCTCGTCGGGAACGGCTGCACCGAGCTGATCTCCCTCTTCGTCCAGATCCGGCAGCCGAAAAAGGCGCTGATCGTCTCCCCGACCTACTCGGAATATGAACGCGAGATCCGCCTGCACGGCGGTGAGGTCGTCTACTACGCGCTGCGGGAGGCGGACGACTTCCAGCTGAATGTGGATGATTTTACACGGACACTTTCAGGAGGCTACGACCTGTGCGTCATCTGCAACCCGAACAACCCGACCTCCACGGCCACTGAGCCGGAGGACATGCGCCGTATTCTCTCCAGCTGCTCTGAGCTCGGCATCTTTGTCATGATCGACGAGACCTATGCGGAATTCGCACCTGAGGAAGGCGGCGTGAGCTGCGTCGGCCTGCTGGATGAATTCCATAACTTCGCGATCCTGCGCGGCGTCTCAAAATTCTTCGCTGCTCCGGGTCTGCGCCTCGGCTACTCCATGACCGGCGATCTCGCGCTTCTGAAAAAAATCCAGGAGGATAAAAACCCCTGGACTTTGAACAGCCTGGCCGAGGTGGCCGGCTCCTATATGTTCCGCGATACCGCTTATATTGAGCAAACACGGAATCTCATCTCCTCCGAACGGGAGCGCATTTACCGCGAACTGCTCGGCTGGAAGCACGTGAAGGTCTACCGCCCGCACGCGAATTTCATCCTCGTGCGCATCCTGCGGGAGGGCGTCACTTCCTACGATGTCTTTCTCCACGCGATCCGGCGCGGGCTCATGCTCCGCGACTGCTCCAGCTTCCCCGGCCTCGAGGACGGCAGCTTCTTCCGTTTCTGCTTCATGATGCCGGAGAAAAATACGGAGCTGCTCGCCTGCCTGCATGAGATTCTGGAAGACTGACAAGAAGTTCCTCAGTCCCCAAACCAGGCCTCATATACCTCAAAAAAGCTGTCCGTAGTCACGCTGTCATAGTCCTCGAACACGACCTTCTCCCAGAGCGCATCCTGAAACTCGGAGATCGTGTCGGCCATCAATTCTGAATATATTTCCTGAAAGCGGGTCGTGCGCTGCTGCTGCGCGACCTTTTCTTTATTTTCCTCGGATTCTTCTTCAAGATAAGTGCTCGTGCATTTCAGGATGTAATAGCTGTCGCCGGAAGCAAAGACCTCGCTCACCTCGCCGTTGTCCAGCGAAAAGGCAACCTCCTCGTACTCCTCGTCCATATCTCCGCGCGCAATCGTCAGCGTAATCTTCGATGATTTTGAATAATTCGAGGCAAGGCTCTCGAAGTCCTCCCCCTCGTCCAGACGGATTTTCAGCTCGTTCGCGAGCGTCTCCTCCACGACATAGATCTGCTGGATCTCGATGATCCGCGCCTCGTCGTCGCTGATCTCCACCGCCGCATCTTCCGTGATCTGCTCATAGGCCTGCCGTGCGAGACAGTAATCCTCATACATGCCCGCTATCAGCTCCTGATCAACGCCCAGCACCTCGATCTCCTCCGCGTCAAGAGAAGTATAGTACTCCGCCCCCGCCGATGCAGCCAGCGCCGCATTCTCCTCCGAGAGCTCCACCTCCTGCTGCCCGGCCAGATAGACCATACTTTTCACCTGTGCAAGCTGAGAGACAACCTGACTCTTCAGATATTCCTCCAGCGTCTCGTCACCGATCTCATACTCCCACATCCCGATCCCGTAGGTCGTCTCATACTGATTTTTCTGATTGCACAGGTAGACCAGCGCTTCCGGCAACATACAGGAGACCTCCCCGATGCGGAACAGCTCATCGGACGCCAGCCCGGTAGTCAACACGATCTTTGTATTTTCACAGCCGCCAAGGGCCAGCGCGAGCGACAACAGCAGCGCCAACATGCGGATTTTCCTCATATTCATCACCTGTCTGTTATCATAACGAAAAATACAGGTTTCCGCAAGGGGGCGGGGAAATTTTGCGGGACAACGTCCGTCTACGCGTGCAGTCTCCGTATAATCTTATACACGATCTCGCTCTCCGTCACCAGCGGCCGATGGTGCGCGAAGAAAACGATGCCGTTCGTCGGCGCCGCGATCTGCTCGGTGACATAGCCCTCGTAAGGGTGCAGAACCTCCGCCATGATCTCGCCGCGGACCACCTCGTCGCCGGGATTTTTCAGGCGACGGTAGATACCGCCGGAGGCCGTGCGGACAACCAGCATCTCCTCTTCTTTTACCACACTGGAAATATAGCCGCCGTGGCAGTCGTAGCGCAGGATGCCCATCCTTGTGAGAAAGCGCAGCACAGCGGACACCGCCTGACGTGCCGACTCCTCGTCGATGTCGTCAGTCTCCTTCGTGTAGAGGGAGAAAGCGTTCGTTTCCCAGATCTGCCAGTTATAGTTCAGCGTCGTCGTGTCGATCGGATGCGGCTTCCGAATCACTACATAGGGCAGGCCGAAAAGATTCGCGAGGCTGGCGTTCTGGTAACCGGTCTCCATCATCCGCACATGCGGCATGAAGTCGCCCGGCAGATAAAAGCTCGCAAACTGGATGCCGTAGGCGTACTTCTGCACCTCGTCAAAGAGTCCCGCCGCGACGCGCTGCGTCGTCTCACCGCGGTCATAGCCGGGAAACATACGGTTGATATCCGTATTGTCCGAGGGCCAGAAGCGTTTTCCGATGTTCATCGAGGAGCGGTTCACCGAAGGAATCACCATAATCTCATTGCCCGCGGCGATGTGTCCGTGCTCCTCCAGTTCTCCCAGAATGCGCACGAGCTGCGAGCAGATATAGAGCTGCTGTACCTCATTCCCTCGGATCGCGCCGACGATGCAGGCGCTCTTCTCCCCTTTTCCAAACACGTATCCTGTAATATCCATATTCTCCCGGTAGGGAGCTTTCAGCGAATAAATACTCTCTTTTCTCATGCCTCTACGCCTCCCAGTATCCGGGCCAGCAAGGAACCCTCATACACGACCGGATATTCCCGGATCGTGAATACCTTGCCGGAGACGCAGGCCTCCACGCGGCTTAAGACCTCGCCGGTCAGCGGACTTAAAATGTCGCCGATATGCTCGCCTTCCCGCACGATCGCACCGTGCTCCACCGCCGGGACGAAGACGCCGGAAGCCTCCGCGTTCAGAAAGCCCACCTTATGATCCTGCGAAATAATCGGCTCCTTCACCTCGCCGAAGGTGTCGCCATCCCAGATTTCCATATTCTTCATCAGATGGAAAATGCCGGTGATCAGCTGTGCACAGTATTTCTTTGTGATACGCATGCCGACGCCCATCTCGACGACAAGCGTCGGGACGCCGACGCTGTTCAGGCTGTGCGCCAACGTCGACTCAAGCACGGTCGCCGCCGCGTGAATCCAGATCAGATCGACATTCAGTTTTTTCGCGTAGGGCACCAGCGTTTCCGCCATATTTTCATTAATCCGCACCTGCGGGATCTCCATCAGGAAAATATTGCTCGCGTGAATGTCGATACACAGATCTGAACCCTTCAGATCCTCGATCACATGGTAAGCCAGATTTTCCGCCATCGGCCCCTTGTCCGAACCCGGAAAAATGCGGTTCATATCGAGGTCAAACATCGGGATTCCGCGGCTGATCGAGTCAATGCCGAGCGGGTTGAGCGCCGGATAAATATCCACGATGCCCTTTAAATGCTGCCGATTTTCCCTGATAATCCGGTTCAGCTCATAGCAGACATACTGTCCCTCCAGCTCGTCACCGTGCGTGCCGGTCACGATGGAGATGCGCTTCTCCTTCCCGGTCGTATGCTCCGGCGTCAGCCGGTTTTTCTGAATCCGCAGCCGCTCGTCCACCGGGAGCTCTACGGATGCCACATCCATAATCATTGTTCTTCCACCTTTACATGTACCTGCTGCGCCTGCGACGCGTCACCTTTGAGCACGCCCCGCTCCACCGGGCAGTCCTGGTAATCCCGCCCCTGCGCAATCCGGATATAATCGTCCGTCGCCACACGATCGTTGGTCGCGTCCAGTCCTATCCAGCGCCCGTCCGCGTAAATCTCCGTCCACGCATGACTCGCGCCCTCCCCGAGCATCAAACCTGAAACATAGCGCGCGGGAATCCCGTCCCGCCTGCAGAGCGCGATCAGAATATGAGCATAGTCCTGGCACACACCGCCGCCCGCGCGGAAAGCCTCCGCCGCCGTCGTGCGCACATCCGTGCTGCCCTTTCTGTAGGAAAAATGCCCATACAGGCCGTGCATCAGACAGACTGCCCTCGGAAAGACGGACGCCTCCGAGGGATAAAGTTTCTGATAAAGCTGTTCCAGACCCTCATCCATCGCGGTGAGCGGGCTTTTTCTGCGGTAAAGCGGATGCAGCGCCTCCGGCAGGCCCTCCGCGTAGGAGACCTGTGCGACACCTGTCGTCCGGTATGAGAAAGCCTCATGGCTCTCCCGGATATCGCCCACGAAGATCAGATTGCCAAAGCCGTCCCTCTGCCGCGCCAGATGCGCCGCGGGCCGAACCTCGTAGTCCAGCTCCCCAATCGTCTGCACCGCGCTGCTCTCCGGCACAAAACGTAGCACAAAATAGTGCTCCGTCACCGGCCGGCCGAACTGCAGCTCCATCTCATATGAAAAATGTAATCGCTTCATGCTTACAGCATTTCAAGAATCGAGCCGAGCGCGGTGAGCGCCTCCTGCCGCTGTTCCTTCCATGCCTCTCCTTTTCCGATGATTTCCCCCAGCCGCGCAAGCGCGATCAGGTTGTACTCCACATGAAGCTTCGAGACTCTGGCGCGCAGGCGGCAGAACTCCCGTTCCACCAAAGGCAGGGGCATGTCGAGACGCAGATAGAGATCGAGACGCTCGCAGAGCTTGCCCGCCTTCAGAATATTTCTCTCGTCTTCATCCTCCACGTAGTCCTCGACGCTGCCCCAGAAGGCAAAGAGATAATCGGTCAACGGCTGCAGAGACCACAGCGGAGTTCTGGAATCCTTGCTCGATTTTAGCACATCCAGCGACATATGTATATAGGCGAGCGCCTCGGAACTTAAGATTTGCCGCAGCAGAATCGCGTTGTCATAGGCCCGCAGAAGATTCGAGAGCAGGGAATCCGGATTCTTCTCATCGAAGAGATAACGTCGGATAAAATCCTCCTTCGAGACATAAATGTTCGGAATCGCCAGACGCTCGCAGTAATCGTCGTAGCCGAAATCACTGCTGTCGATCATCTGGTCGTATATTTTTTCAAAAACCTGCAGCGTCGTGAAGACGCGCTCCGTATAGCGTCCGAGCCAGTAGAGCTCGTCGATCGTTTCTATCGAGACAGCACCCATGTGTCCTTGAAACCTTCTCCCTGCGATGAATTGACGACGAAGGACTTCGGATCCCTGGTAAAGCGGGTCAGACCACTCGCCCAGACCTTCGTCTCCTTTCCTGACAATACGAAAGCGCGAAGGTCGGCCTTGCGCTCGACAATCTTCCCCTCGTCCATGATCTCCAGATCCATGAAATCGATGACCTCCTGCGCGATGAAGCGGCGGCTCTCCCGCTCAATGAGCGCGCGCATTTCGGCAAGCCGCTCCTCAGACAGATCGCGCCCGAAGATCACGCCGTAGCCGCCGGCCTCCGCCACGTCCTTCACAACGAGCTTCGGCAGATTCTCCAGCACATACTTCCGGTCCTCCTCATAGAAGGGCAGATAGGTCGGCGCATTCTTCAGAATCGGCTCCTCATCGAGGTAATAGCGAATCATCTTCGGCACAAAATAGTAGATGCCCTTATCGTCGGCCACGCCGTTGCCCGGAGCGTTGACGATCGCCACATTCCCGGCGCGATAGGCCGCCATCAGATTTGGCACGCCGATCAACGACTCTGGCAGGAAGGTCGTCGGGTCGAGATACTCGTCGGAGAGACGGCGGTAGAGCACGCCCACCCGCTGCCGCTCACTGCGGTAATCCTTGTAATAGAGGACATTGTCCTCGACGAAGAGCTCGTTGCAGGTCGCCAGCACGCTGTGCGTCCGCTCCGCGAGATAGGAATGCTCGAAGTAGGCGGCGTTATAGCGGCCCGGCGTCATGATCACGGCAATGCCGCCGCAGTTTACATGCTCCATCGTCTCGCTTAAGAGCTCCGCATAATTCCGGTTGTCGACGACCGCATTCCGGCGGAAGGTATTCGGGCTCGCCCTGCGGCTCATCTCCCGCGCGATCAGCGGATAGGACGCGCCCGAGGGAATCCTGAGGTTGTCCTCCAGAATATACCAGATACCGTCCTTGCCCTTCACCAGATCGATGCCGGAAATATGGCTGTAGATGCCTTTCGGCGGGCAGATGCCCTCGCACTGCGGCAGATAGCCCGACGAGGCAAAGACAAAGTCCTCCGGGATCACGCCGTCCTTCACAATCTGCTTTTCCCCGTAGACGTCGCGCAGAAAGGCATTCAGGGCGTCCACCCGCTGAATCAGACCCTTCTCGAGATACGCGAACTCGTCCTTCATGATGACACGCGGAATCGCATCGTAGGGAAACAGCTGCTCTTTGAAGGTGCCGTTCTTATAGATACCGAAGCGGACGCCGTAGCGCGCCAGCAGGCGGTTCATACTGTCCGCATGGTCCAACAGTTCATACATATTCATCACCCCTCGCTATACACTTCACGTAAAAAAGGCGTCCTCTGTTTCCAGGGACGCCCTTGTCACTACACAAAATATCTTACAACCGAATTATGATATTGTCAACTGATTTTCATTCCGACTGGAATTGCCTTTCCCTCTTCAATCTGGTGTTGAGTTCCATTAAGAAAGGATCAGCCGCCTCCTTCTTACGCACGCCGAAAGGGCTTAAAGTTCATTTTCACCATGCTTTTAATCTCATTTGCCAACCGTCGAAACGATTCCCGCTTCTCAGACTTCATACTCATTTTCGAAACCGGAAAGTCATCCTCCCATACTCCGGATTTTCTTCCGATGCCGCAGAAAGATATGCAGGAGCGCCGCGCTGTCCATAAGGAGACATCCGGCGGTCGTGAATGGCAGCGTGCCGACGCCGCCGGTAAGGGGCAGCTCCACCATACCATCGTTGACGATGCGGTAATCAGAGGCGCTGCTCCACTGTGTCTCCTGCCCGTCCTCGTCCGTAACCGTCACAGTCACAACGTCGTAAGCCACGGTCACTGTATACGTCTCGCTGCCTGCAGTATAGCCTTCCGGAGCCATGGTCTCCGTCAGAATATAACTGTGGCCGGAGGGAATCCCGGAAAAGCTGACGAAGCCATTCTCGTCCGAAGTCGCCGTCCTGTCCTCCAGAACCACGCTCGCGGTATCATCTCCCCTGCAGTAACCGCAGGCGTCTGCGTCGTGGCTCAGTGTGAAGACCGCGCCGGTCAGGGGACTGCTGAACTGGTCGACCTTCTGGAAGCTCAGCTCCCCGAGATAGCCCTGCACCGTCGGAACAGGGAAGGCGAGGCTTTTCTCCTCTGAAAACGTCGTCACTCCGCCCACCGTCGTCACCGTCCGGTAGGTGAGGGAAGCGGCTCCATTAGTGGCATAGGTCGTTCCCTCTGCAAAACCCTGCGCTTCATTCTGCAGGCGCACCCGATAGGTCAGCATATAGGTGTAGCTCGTCGTGCTCCCGCTGACCGAAGTCGTATAACCGGAATTTTTCAGATCCCAGCTGATGGAGCTGTCAGACGAAGCGTAGGAGGCGGTGTTTTCCCCATTTTCCACGCTGCTTCCGATCAGACTGTCGTTCGGTTCGTAGACCTGCAGTGTATCGCCGCTGTCATAGAATCCCAGAAATTCCACCGTCGTATCGCTTCCGCCGGAAATGGTCGGCAGCGGGTCGGAGACCGTCCACTGTGCCTGAGCGCTCTGTTCATTCATGCTCTGGATTTCCTGAAAAATCGATTCATAGGCCGCTTTCAGGCTGGCCTCGTCCGTGCTGTCATAATAATAGCCGGAACCGATGCCCGTCGTGGCCGTTCCCCGCAGCCAGCTTTTGAAGGACTCCGCATTGTTGGCGCTGCCGATCTCATAGGTATCGCTCGTGCGGTCGATCACAATGGTATTATTCACCTTTTCCGGCTCGTAGCCCGTGATGGTCTGGCCTCCCACGTCGACGCCAATCGAGAAAATACTGACGCCGCTCGCCTTGATCGCGGTCGCCATTTCCCTCGCGCGAATCGCCGCCTTGTCGCTGTAGCTGGTTCCGTTGCATTCCTTATTATTTAACCCGTCATAGAAATAACCATCCGTACCCTGCGTCTTTGTAAGCCCGCTGTAATCCGGATTCCAGTCCGCGTTCATATAGGGGTTCCAGCCGGTGTAGCCGCTCTTGATATAGGTCGTCGGAAAGCCGTCGCTGAGGAAAATAATATATTTATTCTCATTTTCCGCATCGGCCAGCATATCCGCCGCCATTTTGAGCCCCGCCTCCACGTTCGTAAAGCGTTTGGTCAAATAGTAATTATTCGAGCTGCTGTTCGGCGTATACTGCTGGATGATATTCCCTGTTTCCATGCGCATCTCGTTTTTCAGGCTCACGGCCTGTGTTTCCGTCGAACAGCCGGTCAGATCAAAGATTTCCGTCGCGTCGGAATTGAAGGCGACAAAGCCCAGCTGGGAGACGCCGTTACTCACGCCCGCAAACTGGTCGATGAAATTCTCCGCCGCGCTCATCGCCGCCTCGTAGCGGGTCGTGCTGCCATAGGTCTTTGTCATGGTATTGGAAATGTCCATCACGATGACGACCGCCATATCAGGCTCCTCATAAAGCTCTGCGATATTCGTGGTCGTGGTAACCTCCAGCGTGATGTCAAAAACATTCTCCGTATCCGTGCCCGCGATGGTCTTGCTGAGCGTCACGCTGCCGTCATCGGAGGAGCTGCTCCCGCCCGCATCCGCGATCTGCACTGCCGAGGCTCCTGCAGCAGCTAAACTCCTGCGCAGGCGCGACACGGAGAGAGGTTCCGATTGCGCGCCCTGCTCTTCTTCCAGTTCCGCCAGCACCGTGCTCCAGTAGGAAAAATAGCCGCTGTCCGCCAGCGCCTGAATCGCCGCCGGATCGCCGGGTTCGGCCTCGAGTGCTGCCGCCTCATCCTCCGTAGAGGCATCGGCAATTTCCTCACCGGAAGAACCGTCGGCCGTCTCTTCTCCGTCAGCTGTCTCCTCAGCAGCAGGCTCTTCATCGCCAGCCTCCACGGCAATAGCTTCTTCATCAACTGTCTCCATGGCTGCCGTTCCCTCCTCCGCCGTCCCGGAAGGTTCCCCGGCGGCAGTTTCCATGGCAGCGTTTTCATCTCCGGCTGCTTCCGCATCGACATCCGCAACACTGTCCGCTCCTGTCTCAGCAACATCCGTATCGACACTTTCTGCATTGGAATCCGCATCCTGCAGGCACTCCTCTGTGTGGACATGCTCTGTCAGGCCGCAGATGAGCTGCTCCCCGTAACAGGCGTCTGTATGCGTATGACCTGCCGACGCTTCAGCCTCCTCCTGTCCGCAGACTAGTACCTGCTCTGTCTCATAGCATTCCTCTGTATGGCTGTGTCCTTCGCTTTCCTCGAAGCCGCAGACCAGCACCCGCTCATAGCAGTCCTCCGTATGGCTGTGCTCTTCCAGATCGCAGGAGTACGCCTGTTCCTGCGCCGTACCGATCAGCCGGAACTGCCAGCTGGCGCTGCCTGTCAGAATCAGCACCAGAGTCATCAGCACCGCGCCCAGCCTTCGTCCCACGCTGTGCTTCCATGTGAATTTCCCCTCTTCTTTATTCCTCAGATTCTGCATCCTGTCACCTTCCATCTCTCTGCTCATTTCCGCTGTATCTTCTCAGAAGCCAGACGAACAGCATGAGCAGCAGGCTCCCCATTGCCAGCACGAGAACCGACCGAACCGACTGGCCGGTCTGGGGCGAGGCAACGGCAATGACAGTCGTGGATTCTGAAGATGTCCCCTCGGATTCTCCCGAATCGCCTGACGTATTGCGATACTCCGGCGGCTTCCCGGGCGTCACGACACCCACCTTCGGGCTGGCGTCCACCTCATAGCTCCATACGCTCCCATCTTCCTTCCCTTCCTCCATGGGAACGGTTACGATGAAGGGACTGAAGGTTTCGCTGCGCGCGGACGCGCCGGTCTGCGCAAGCAGATACAGTCCCAGCGTCAGATCCGGAAAGCACAGCGTACCGTCACTCCCCACGCCCTTGCTGACTCCACTGACGGACTGCTTCCGCACATAGGCCACCAGCGTCGTTGGCAGAGAAGTATCCTCCACTTCCAGCGCTGTATCGCAGCCGCCAAAAGCGGGCATATAGCGCCAGGCCATGTTGCCGTCATCCAGATACAACTCCGCCACCTGATAGAGCGTGACGACTCCGCCTGATACGGTTTTCCCGTCCGCGGTCTTCAGCGTCAGCGAGATCGTCCCGGTTCTGGTGAAATCCAACTCTGCACCGGAAGCGGCGCATGCAGGCAAATCCACGCAGCAGAGCAGCGCTGCGCCCAGCAGAGCCGCCAGCGTCCTTCCCGTAAATATCCTGAAAGCTCTCATCATCATCCTTCCTTTTTCCTGTTTTTTCGCAAGGCTGCAGGCACGCCGATCAGCAGTGCCGCCAGAAACGCCGAGGTCAGCAAGGCTGCCGGAAGCTGGCAGGCTCCAGACCAGCCCGTCCCCGTGTTGTCCACCGACACGGCGGCTACGGCATCCTCCGCCTCTTCCATGTCGGTAACCCTTACGCCCCTCACCAGCAGACGATGCGTATTTACGCCGTAGGGCGTACAGGTCATAAGCGTGCAATAATCTTTTCCATCCTCGATATACAGTTCCTCGATTTCATCCGGCAGGACAACCAGAATCTGATCCACCTGATAAGTCATTTCCCGATCCAGCACCGTGACCGTAAAGCTGTCCCCCACCTCTAGCTGATCGATATCCGTGAAGAGTTTCGCACCGGGCATTCCCCGGTGAGCGGCGAGTACGCAGTGCGTCCCCTCGCCGCCCACCGGCAGGCTGCTTCCCTCAAGATGCCCGGCTCCTGACTGCAGGACACCGGCGTCTGTGCCGTGGTAAATTGGAAGCCGGACTTCGATCTTCTCAATACTGACATAACCCATAACGCCGGTTTCCGCCACGTCCAGCAGCTCCTCATATTCCTTGCCCGATTCCTCACTCACCAGCTTCGGCGAGGCCAGAGCCGCCGCTGAGCCGATTTCCCTCAGCTTCGTGTTGTATTTCTCCGCCGCTTCAAAATACGCGGAGTAATCCGGCGAACCGATCGCGGTGATCGAGGCGTCATAGGAGGCGATCACTCTGGACTGCGCCCGCGCGTTCCACCATCCGGCAAGCGGCGGATACAGAAGGAGCGCACATCCGACGAGGAACACGCAGGCCAGAACAGGCGTCCATATTTTATCTTTCTTCACTTAGCGCGTTTTTTTATAAAGAGCAGAGCCGCCGCTCCAAGAATCAGGATGCTTCCGGTCAGGTAGAAAATCGTGGAGCCGATCCCACCGGTGCCGGGCAATGTGCTGCCCGTGCTGTTTTCCACGCTGATATCGACGGAACTCTTGTCAGAATCTGCAGATTCAACCGCTGCGTCGGTTCCAACCTGAACGGTCAGGCTGCTCACCTCATCGAGGCCATCGTTGTCCGTATCCTCATATACAGCTGCGATCACAAGCGTGACCGGGGCGGACAGTTTATTGTAACCGTTCGGAGCCTTCGTCTCCTTCAGATAATAAGTGCCGACATCCAGCCCGATAACGGAAAAACTGCCGCTGCTGTCTGAGCTTAATGTAGATGCCTGACCTTCGACGCCAGTCCACCCGGTAACTTTCTGGCTGGCCGCGTCGATCTGTACATAACTGGGCGATCCATTCACCATCTTATATAGGACAAACTGCGCGCCCTCCAGAGTTTTCGCGGGATTATCCTTGTCTACCTTCGTCACATCCAGTTCAAAAGTAAATGTGACAACCTTCTCCTCCGTCGTCGTGCCGGTACCGCTGCCGTTCGGATTGTTGGAGTATTCCACATAGACGGTATTCAGGTTTCCGTCGTTTCCGATGACCGCGTGTTCATTTACCTCGGCCTCATAGGTCACAGTGATTTCCTTTCCGCTCAAATTCTTTGCATCCAGCATCGTGATCGTGATGGGGGTTCCGGTGCTGCTGTTGTAGGTGCCCACCACCAGCGTATAGTCCGTACCAGTAAGCAGGGGCGTACTCTCCCCTTCTTTTGTCACTTCAAAGCTGTCCTCGTCCACCGTCAAACCCGCGGACAGGGTATCGTGAAAGATGTAAGTATAACTGGTATAGGCGCTGGTGTCCGGCACCGTGCCGGTCAGCGTATAGGTCACCGTATCGCCGATCCCCGCATCCTCGATGTCGGCTTCCTTTTCCACACCCGGATACACCGCCTTGACCGTCGCGTTCGTGTCCTTTACCACCTCAAGGATAATGTCGGTGTAGGCGTCGTCTTTCGCAGTCACGCTGCCATCCTGATCTTTTATCAGATAATACCCGGCCTTCAGGCCTCCGATCGTGTAGGTTCCGGCCGGTGATTCTGTGCCGGTACCGGCGACTGTGCTGCTCAGATTTTCGCTGGCCAGCTGCGCGAAGGTCTCCGCAAAGGACTTGTCCGTGTTGTGGTCGGACAGAACCTTCGCCACCTTTGCGGCGGTATCACAGTCGGCGAAAGCACTCCCCAGAGACGCGCTTCCCTGCAGTGCAGACAGAAAATCCACGTCGTTAATGCCATCTCCCCACTCGATGTCTGACAGAACTGTTTTATCATTTGCAGTATCCTCGTACAGCGTTCCGGTAAAAATCTGATACGCCTCATACGTATGGCCGGTCTTCCCACCGGTGATGGTGAGCGTGTAAGTGCTGTCCGCCAGAGCTGTAACGCCAAAGCCCAGCAGCATGACCGCCGCCATCAGAAAACCGCCAAGTCTTTTCATGGATTTCATCGTTTTTCCCTCCTTACGTTTTCGAATGTTTTTCCATGTCTTCCCATTCATTCTATGCAGCGGCCTGCCAGAATATTCCTGTAGCAGTCAAAAATAATCTCCCAGAAAGGCGCAAAAAAAGCCGGATGCCCGAAAGGCACCCGGCCAGAGTATTTTTTTATAATTTAATTGTCTCAGCCCCTCACGGAAATCAGCAGATCCTCCGCCGCAGTCAGGTACGCGTTCTCCGCTTCCGCAAAGCTCCCATTCGCAAGCTCTGCAAACTTCGGTTCGATCGGAACCTGTCCGAGCACCGGCAGCTCGACCTCCGCGGCCAGCTCTTCAATACCGCTCTCCCCGAAAATATGCATCTCCTTCCCGCAGTCCGGGCAAACCACATAGCTGTAATTCTCCACCAGACCAAGCACCGGAATATGCATGCTCTTCGCCATATTCAGCGCCTTCTTCACAATCAGGCTGACCAGATCCTGCGGCGAGGTCACGACGATGATGCCGTCGACCGGCAGGGACTGGAACACCGTCAGCGGCACGTCACCGGTTCCGGGCGGCATATCGACAAAAAGATAGTCGAGATCACCCCAGACCACATTGCTCCAGAACTGCTTGACCATATTTGCGAGAATCGGCCCGCGCCAGATGACCGGGGACTCCTCGTCAGGCAGCAAAAGGTTGATCGACATAACCGGGATGCCATTCTCCGTCTGAATGGGAATGATATCCTCCCCGACCGCCTCCGCCGGTCCATGAATCCCGTACATCTTCGGGATCGAGGGGCCCGTAATGTCCGCATCCATGATACCCACTGCGTAACCCTGCTTTTTCATAAGATTCGCAAGCGAAGCGGTAATCAGTGATTTTCCAACGCCGCCCTTTCCACTCACGACAGCGATCACTTTCTTCACATGGGAAGCGCTATTCGGCTCCGCGAGCATGCTCTGCTGCTTCGCAGCGCTCGGACATCCCTCACAGCTCTCTTTTGTACAGCTCTTGCTGCTGCATGATTTCTCAGCCATATCATTTCTCCTTTTTCGTTTTAGCGAAGGCGCGTCGTCTCAAAGCGCTTCATCGTCGACAGGCAGTTCAGGATTTCATCATATTTTTCCTGCACGCCCTTCTTCTCAACCACTATATCCAGCGCGATCGCAATACTGTTCAACAGACTCTCATCCATCTGATTCCGATAACGGATCAGGATGTGCATCTTCTCCTCCAGCGTGTCTGCGTCGAGAAATTCCAGCAGAATCGGATTAACTTCATCCTCCGCATATGTAGGCTTCTGCGGCTCCTCTCCCAAAGTCATGGACGCGAACTCCCGGGATTGCCCCGGTTTTGCCCCGTCGTTTCCCGGCTTTGCTTCCACAGCCTCTGACACCTGTACCGTCGCGGGCCTGTGCTCTGGCCCTGCCGCTTCACCCGCCGACTTTATAATCTCCTCAAATCGGTATCTCTGTCCGGCCTGCGGATATTTCCGGCGGTCTATCTCACTCACAAACATGTCGTAAGGCCGCGCATACACTCGGTAGTCGCCATACAACGCCTGATAGACCACCAGCCGCTCTCCGGTCTCCGTGTGCTCCGCCACAGCCAGCGTCTGGTACATACCACCCTTGAAATGCCTGTAAAACTGTCCGGCCCTGACCTCCCTCATGGCCTTCACTTCCTTTCTCAGTCTCCGCTTTACTATAGCACTTTTTCACACAAATGTAAAACTGTCCTGCCCGCAAATTCTGACACAAAAATGGCTCCGGCACACTACCGAAGCCTGAAGCAGGGACAGAAGGACTCGAACCCTCGACATTTGGTTTTGGAGACCAACGTTCTACCGACTGAACTATATCCCTACGCGTCATTGACACCTGCATAATATAGCACAATTCGCAGAATGTGTCAATGAAAAAATCTTTACCCGCGCCTGCCTGCCGTCTACATATTTTCCGGCTCCGCAGGAAACACTGTAGACGAGGAGTGATAAATTCTATGGACTATATCAATGCTTTCTGGATCGGCGGGCTGATCTGCGCGCTCGTCCAGATCCTGATGGAAAAGACAAAGCTCATGCCCGGGCGCATCATGGTGCTGCTGGTCTGCACAGGCGCCATCCTCGGTGCGGTCGGCATCTACAAGCCCTTTCTGGACTATGCGGGCGCCGGCGGCAGCGTACCGCTCACCGGCTTCGGAAATGTGCTGTGGGAGGGCGTAAAGACCGCCGTGGATGAGGAGGGACTGATCGGCATCTTCAAGGGCGGCTTTACTGCCGGCTCCGCCGGTACCTGCGCGGCGCTCGTATTCGGCTATCTCGCGAGCCTGATTTTCGATTCCCAAATGAAAAAATAGGCTGCCGGAATCATTTCCCGACAGCCTCAGAAAACTGTTTTATACCGCAGCTCCTCCGCGGAAGATCACACCCTTATAGCGGAGCAGTACACTCAGAAGAATGCTTCCAAGCACCCCGATTGCGAGAATTTCCCCGATACCGACTGTCAGCATCATGAACGGGATCGGAAGATTCGTCCCGTAACCATAACGCAGGACGAAGGGCACGATCAACGTGTTTGCGATGATCGGCGGCAGCAGCGCCAGAAAACGGTGTCCGCGCAGCTTCCAGGTCCCGATCGCTCCGATGAGCGTCGCAATGCTGCCAAAAATCACATCCGGCAGAATGCTTCCACCGATGACGTTCGACAGCAGGCAGCCGATAAACAACCCCGGTATCGCCGCCGGTGTGAAATACGGCAAAACCATCAGCGCCTCGGCGATCCTCGCCTGAATCTCCCCGTAGCTGATCGGCGCGAACACCACGCAGAGCACCACGTAGACAGCCGCGATCAGAGCGGCCTGAGTCAGAAACAGTGTCTTTCTTTCCTTCATATTCAGTTGTCTCCTTTAGTTTTGTTTTTCTGGTCAGGAAGGTCTCGAACTGACCAATACGCCTGTGATTTTCCATTTGCCGCACAAGCCTGTATAGTTTAACATGTTTCCCCGGATTTAGCAATCGCTGTCTGAAATTCTTTCTTTTACTCTATTGTTTGCAGAAATTCTTCCGCAAGCCGGATCGCTTTATTGATGGAGTCTTTTCTGGCTACAAAATGCAAATCGTATCTTCCAGAAGCTTCCCATTCCGAATACATGCTCGCATTTAATTGTATTTCTCTGGGTATCGTCACTCCCAGACTAATTGCCAGCGCACATAGATTGTCAATATCATGCGTATATATCTGCCGATTGTCCACATACTTTTCAGTATCATATATTTTATATTTAATCAATTTTTCCAATGCCTGCTGCGCATGGTATGCGGCAATGCCACGCAGGCCTTTTCCATAATCATTCAGCTTGCCGTCCGCTATATTAGCAAGAGCACTCCGCGCAGTCGCAATATCAGCTTTTATCATTCCCAGAGTAATCGGATTATCCATTCGAGCCCTCCCTCCTATATATGGTTTCCCCGTATTCTTGTATATCACGAAACAAAGCTGACGATTCACTTTTCTCTTCTATCTTCTCTTTATCATTCATGCAGATAAAATCATAATTCTGCTCAAAATTTCCATCTGTAAATATCTTATTTTTGAATTGGGTATATCTCCTGTCTCGAAACAACTGTGACTTCTGCTTATCACTTATGATCAGCATATCTATATCCGAACGGTCTGTACAGCGTTCTTCTAAAACTGAGCCGAACACCACGATCTCTACAATAGCCGGACACATCGGAGCGGTTCTGATAATATTTTCAATATGTTCTTTTTTAATGTTAGCAACTTTAACTTCTGTGTTAAAATTGGTTCTCACCGTAGAAAGCTCACACATATTCTGCACCCCGTCCTTTCTCGCTACCAACGCTTATTTCCCAAGAAATTCTACTATTCTCCTCATCCAGTCGGCCAAAGCATCTTCGCGAATATAAAAGCCAGATGGATAAAACAATTTATATTTGCTTACAGTATAACCAATCTTTTACTGCATTTCAATTACCATCCCCAGAAAAAAACAGCGGATA
>JAJQBC010000006.1 GCA_021203465.1 Lachnospiraceae bacterium
AGAGGGTGTGCGCTGCCCGCCCTCGATCAGAGCCAGATAAGAAGGGGAAATGAACAACAGATCAGCAAAATAGGATTGCGTTTTATTATATTTTTTGCGAAGCGCACGGATGCGTGCGCCTATACCTTTCGGGTCAATAGAAGTATCCGTCATGCCCTTCTCCTTTTTGAAATCTGTGTTATTTCTATTTTGTCAGGATTCTGTGTATTTACTATAATCCTACATGTTTCTTTAAAATAAAAATTACAAATAGAAAATAAATAATTGACTATATGTAAAATTTATAGATTGAATTGAAATTATATATTGACAAATCATACTGAGCGCAGTAGAATAAAATATATAAATCTGAAGTCGAGTGCTGAAGCACATCGGGGCGTATCGCCATATTTTCAGAGAAAATAATTATATATGGCGGAATATGCCGGATGACGCAGGATAGTCCCATTTCCGCCGGGAAGGAGGATTATGGGAAAGATCGACCATGAACTGAATCACTATTTTCAGGACAATCGCGCCTTCGCTGACATCATAAACCTGTGTGTCTATGATGGAAGACAGGTTGTACTGCCGCAGAATCTGGAAAACGACAGCACTGTTCTCTATCCCAAGGACAGAAATGGCATGTCAAAAGAACGGAGAGCCGACGTAAGCAAGCGTTGTTCGAACGGTTATTCTTTTTGTATTTACTGTCTGGAGAATGAATCTAAGATCAGCTATATCATGCCGGTGAGGAATATGGAGTTTGAGGCGGCGCGCTATCGGGAGCAGTTAAGAGAAATTGCCGCCAGCCACAAAAAGACTGATTACAAAAACTGGGATGAGTACAGCAGCGAATTTACAAAAGATGACCGCCTGCAGCCAGTGATTATGTTGATTCTCTACTGGTCACGGAAGCCCTGGGACGGTGCGCGAAACCTGACGGAGATGCTTGATATCTCAAAAGAGGACAGAGAACAGTTGGCGCCGTTTCTTCAGAATTGCAGGCTGAATCTGATCAATATGTATGATCTTCAAAATGTGGATACATGCAGGAGCCAGCTCAAATACGTTCTGCGGCTTTTGAAGAAGGATCAGAACAGGGAGGCACTCTACCGGGAAGTGCAGGAAGATCCCGTCTACCGGAATCTTAAACCAGAGACCGGCAGGATGATGGCAGTACTGCTGCGGGACGATGCTCTGCAGCAATACATAGAAGACCGCGAAGAAGACGGAAAGGAGACTTTTAATATGTGCAAGGCATTGGATGATATGAGACAGGAAGCGATGGAACGCGGTATCTCAAAGGGCATGAATCGTGGGAAAGCAGTTGGGGAAGACCTCTTTGCCCGACTGACTGGTTCTCTCCTGCAGGATGGACGTTTGGATGACCTACACCTTGCGGTGGGAGATCCTGATGCTCGTCAGGCTCTCTATCGGGAATATCATATTCTGAACTGATCAGATTAAGCTGAAAAGTGTCTTCCCGCCTTGAAGGCGAAGAATGAGAGCGGCGATTCTTCTTGTAAAGCAAGTGAGAAATCGCTGCTTTTTTTATTTGTCAAAACATTACAAATAGTAAAAATAAAATTGACATATTGTGAAGTTGTGTATAAAATAGAAATAAATGTAGAAGGGTGTCGAAAAGTGGAAAATCTGCATTTAAAAAAAGATAACGGAGGAATCGAAATGAAACGGATGAAAAGGCTTGTCACATGGCTGACAGTGCTGTGCCTTGCGCTGTCGATGTCCCTGACAGCGTTCGCCACGTCGGACGCTACGCCGGACGTGGCCACAGCGAGAGAAGGCGTCCTGCAGATCAATCTGGTCTACGAGGATCAGAGCGGCACGCAGTATGTCCTGCAGAATGGCAGCGGCTTCCTGATCGGAGCAGCTGACGGGGCGAAGACAGTGATCACAAACTATCATGTGGTCTCGCTTGCGGATGAGGACAGAGACACGTGGAGCGAGTATTTTGGCGTCGATTTCTGGAATACGAATAACATCACGCTGCGCATCTATGTCGTCGTGAAGCGTGATGTCATGATCGAAGCTTCTTATGTAAATGGAAGTGAGCAGACCGACTTCGCGATTCTGGAGCTGTCGCAGGCGATCTATGACCGGACGCCTCTGAAGCTGGCGGACAGCGATGAGGTCGTCGAGACGCAGAATGTTTACGCGCTCGGCTTCCCTTGGGTGACCTCGGAGGTACAGGATGATCAGGTCTACACCAGCGACGACGTGACGATCACGAACGGCATCGTCGGCAAGTTCCAGACGATCAGCAATATCAACTATATCCTGCACAATGCGGCGCTCGGCCATGGAAATTCCGGAGGCCCGCTTGTCGATTCAAATGGAAATGTTATCGGTGTGAACACGCTGTACTCCGATGCGGATTCCGCGAGCAACTACTACTATTCGATCTCGATCAATGAGATCCGTGAAGTGCTGGACGCGCTCGGCATCGTCTATGAGACCGCGGGCAGCACGACCACCTCGACCGTCACGACAGAAGAGCCGACGGATGATGACGATACCGTGGTCGTGGAGGAGCCGGTTGTGACGGAGGAGCCGACGACCCCGGCTACCACGGAAATCATTGAGCCTGAGGAAGAGGAGACCTCCGGCCCGAACATGCTCCTGATCGGCGGCATCATCGCGGTTGTGGTTATCATTATCGTTGTCATTATCATTGTGGTCACGTCTTCCGGCAAGAAAAAGAAGAGGGAAGCCGCGGCGCGTCAGGCACAGATGCAGAGTCAGATGCCGAACCGTCCGCCGGTACAGCCTGCTCCGCAGCAGCAGCGTCCGCAGTCGGCTCCGGTACCGCCGCAGCCGCCGCACGGCATGACGATGGATGCCAGCGCGGGCGAGACCAGCGTACTCGGCAGCGGCGCGGGTGAGACCAGCGTGCTCAGCAGCAATATGCAGCCGGCTGCGACCCTGATCCGCAGGAAGAACGGTGAGACAGCGGATATCAGAAAGGCATCCTTCGCGATCGGCAGAGAGCGTCAGAAGGTCGACTTCTGTGTCCCGGATAACAATTCCGTCGGACGTACGCATGCGAATATCATCTGCAAGGGCGGCGTGTACTACATCGTTGACAACAACTCGACGAACTTCACCTACGTGAATGGTAATAAGATCGGCCCGAATCAGGAAGTGAAGCTGAATTCCGGCGACAAGATCAAGCTTGCGGATGAGGAATTCGAGTTCCGCATGTAGTGGCAGTGAGGGTGAATGAGATACGATGAATTTTAAAATCACAGCACATACAGATATTGGCATAAAGAAAAGTACCAATCAGGATTCTGTATTGATGAAGATTGCGCAGACGGACTACGGCAAGGTTCTCCTTGCCGCCGTCTGTGACGGTATGGGCGGGCTTGCCAGAGGCGAGCTCGCCAGTGCCACATTGGTGAGGATGCTGTCCCGCTGGTTTGAGGAGGAGTTCCCGGCGCTCCTCTATCAGGGACTCAGCATCGATGTATTAAAGAAAAGCTGGGAGGATCTGGTTTACTGCGCCAATGAGCGAATCAGCAAATACGGGCGCGCGATCCGTGCGGAGATGGGTACTACGATGGTCGCGCTTCTGATTATCGACCGCGTTTATTATATTATCAATGTCGGCGACTCCAGGATCTATATCCTGAAGGATGCGCTGACCCAGATCACGAAGGATCAGACCTTTATCCAGCGTGAGATGGACGAAGGGCGTATGACATATCAGGAGGCGAGGAGAGATCCCCGCCGCAACGTGCTCCTGCAGTGCGTGGGGGCTTCCCCTGTGATTGTGCCTGATTACTACAGCGGAACCGTAGATTCCGGTTCGATGTTTCTTCTTTGCAGCGACGGCTTCCGTCACACGATATCCGTGGATGAACTATATCAATATCTGAATCCGTATCGTCTGCTGAATGAGCAGAGCATGCTGGAAAATCTCCAGTACCTCGTGGAGCTGAACAAATACCGCCAGGAGACGGACAATATCTCCGCGGCGCTGGTTCGCGTGGATTAGGGAGGACGGAACATGCTGGAAATAGGTTCTTTAGTAGATGGAAAATATCGAATCATAGATAAAGTCGGCCAGGGAGGCATGAGCGTCGTCTACATGGCGCGAAATGAGCGTGCGAATAAGACCTGGGCGATCAAGGAGGTCCGCAAGGACGGCACGCAGAATTTTGAAGTTGTCAAGCAGGGGCTGATCGTCGAGACTGATATGCTCAAGAGACTGAATCATCCGCACCTGCCGAGTATCATCGACGTGATTGACGGGGAGGGGTCCTTCCTGATCGTCATGGACTTTATCGAGGGAAAGACGCTCAGCGATGTGCTGAAGGAGTACGGAGCACAGCCGCAGGAGAGCGTGATTGACTGGGCGAAGCAACTCTGCGACGTGCTCGGCTATCTGCATTCACGCCACCCGGCGATTATCTACCGCGATATGAAGCCCTCGAACGTGATGCTGAAGCCGGACGGCAATGTAGTGCTCTTCGATTTCGGTACGGCCAGAGAGTACAAGACGGCCAGCCTTGAGGATACGACCTGTCTCGGTACGCGTGGCTACGCCGCTCCGGAGCAGTACGGCGGACACGGGCAGACAGATGGGCGCACGGATATCTATTGTCTTGGTGCGACGATGTATCATCTTCTGACCGGTCACAATCCGAGCGAGCCGCCCTATGAGATGTACCCGATTCGCCAGTGGAATCCGGGACTGTCGGCAGGGCTCGAGTCGATCATTCTGAAATGTACGCAGAATAACCCGATTGACCGCTACCAGTCCTGCGCGGAGCTCTACTACGCGCTCGAGAATTATGAGGAGATGGATGTAAAGTTCCGGAAAAAGCAGGTCTCCCGCTTCCGGAAGTTTGTCATACCCGCCACGCTGGCGGTCGTCTTTGGCGTGGGAGCGCTGGGGTTCCATCTGGCGGAGGTCTCGACAAAGTCGAACAACTACGACGCTTATCTGACGGCGGCGAGGAATTCCACCGTCAAATCGGACGAGATCGAGAACTATGAGAAGGCGATAAACCTCGATCCGAGCCGGAGCGACGCCTATCTCGATCTGCTCGAAGAAGGTTTCCTCGACGACAATGTGTTGACCTCCGAGGAGAGCGAGGAACTGCGTTCGATCCTGATTGCCTATGGCAATGGAAAGAATACGAACGAGGTCGAATTCAAGAAAAATACCGAGGGCTATGACGAGTTTGCCTACGAGGCAGGCATCGCCTACTACTATAAATTCGAAGAGAAGAGCAATAAAAAGAACGCGAAGGGTTATTTTGAGGTGGCGGCATCGTCCACCACGCTCGACGCGCAGAAGGTAGAGCGGGCGAAACGGCTCTACGCGATCTCTGATTATTACTCGAAGATTGGTATCGTGGACGAAACCGGGGACGCCTCGATCACTTACCGGGATTACTGGAATGATCTGGTCGAACTCTCCGAGGGAAATCTCGTTGAGGTGGACAATGAGCGGACGGCTCTCATCATGTATGAGGAGCTCGCGACGCAGATCGTCTCGCACGCTGTGGATTTCAAGAACGACGGCGTGACGAAGGAGGAGATGCAGGAGCAGCTCGACAATATCGAAGCGCATCTCACAACCGATTTCCAGAACGTCAGCGAGAGCAGTCAGGCCTCTATCTCAGCGGAGATCGAGGATCTGCGTGAAATCATCAGCCAGGCCGAGCGCATCCTCAGTTCTACGTTCAGCCAGACGACAGGACAGGAGGGATAAGCGATGGCGGATGTGACGGCAAGAATCGAACTGTATCACAGACTGTTTCTCGTCTGCCTGGGACTCGCGATCCTGTGTCTCGTGCTGGCGATCGTCCTCTTCTTTGTGCTGGATATCCGCACGGTGCTGGGCTACCTCACCGGACGCAGTGCGAAGAAGAAGATTCGGGAGCTTGAGGCTGACAATGCAAAGAGCGGGCGTCTCTCCGCGAGAGAGCGGACTTCGATGCAGTATGTCGCTCAGGACATGAAGACGGACATGGGAGTCCGGCAGCCGGCAGCGCCGGGAGCGCGGAAGGTAGAAAACGCGGTAGAGCAGGCGCAGCCGCGCCAGCCGGAATATACACCGCAGCCGCAGCGGCAGGAATACGCCCCGCCGCCCCGGACAGCGCCGGAACCGGAGCCGCAGACCGACCTCCTGTACAGCGTTCAGGAGGAGCAGGCGACTTCCCTGCTGCAGGGCGCAGGGGAGCAGGAAACCTCTCTTCTGCAGGAGGAGCTGAATCCCGACGCGGCCACGGAGGTGCTGAAAAACAGCGCGACAGTATCCGGAAAATTTATCCTGGAACGGGAATTGATATTGATACACACGGAAGAAGTCATCTGAGTGATACCGGGTTCAAAAGGAACCAGGGAGCAATCCGTTGTATCACTCAACCTGACTCATTCACAGAACCAAAAGGAGGAAATGGAAACATGAAGTATGGAAGCTGCCTTAAAAAATTAAAGCGCATCCTGGCTGTGGCGCTTGCCCTTGCGCTGCTGTTTAACGGCTGGTCAAATTATGACCTGTCGGTGAAAGCGGAGGCAAACGAGGAGGAGGTCGAAAGCACCGAGGAAGAGGAGCAGACGGCCGAGGAGGAAGTCACTGCGGAGACGGAAGAGTCCACAGAAACGCAGGAGACGCAGACTGTGGAGGAAACCACAGAAACGGAGGGGACTTCTGAGACGCAGGAGAACACGGCAACAACGGAGGAGACGGCGGAAGAAACCGAGGAAGCCGAGGAGACCACCGCTGCGTCGGAGAGCACGGAGACAGCGGAAGAGACGGAGGAAGAGGAGACAGAAAGTCTCACGATTGTTGAGAGCTTTTCGTTGGGTGTGGCAAGGCTGCTAGGGGGCCTTTCACCTGTTGCAGGTGGTATTAGTGTTGCATCTGTTGAAGGTGTAACCGTTGACGTAACAGGGGGATCATCTACAATTGATAAAGATGACAATTCAGCGAATACAGTCTCTTTGACGGCATCGGCAACTTTGGATGGTGGAGGTTCAGCCACTGTTACAAGCTGGAGCTGGTCATCCGATAATGAGAATGTAGCAACCGTCCCTGACAATGATGCCAGTACAGTTACTGTAACTGCTGGTTCAAACGTCGGTGATGCAACGATTACTGCGACCGCAACCGTAGATGGCGTTACGTATAACGGCACCTATACGGTGACTGTAAAGGGTAATAATTCTGTCGCGAGTGTGACACTTGGATCGCTTGGTGAAGTCTCGGTAAACGATGCAACAGACAATTCTCCTTCCGAAGCGTTGAGCTACGGTGATGAGGTAACACTAAGCAGTGTGACGATGAATGATACCACTATGAGCTCAGGAGAGGTAAGCTTTGAAGTTAGTTCCAGTGCAACGGATTCGACAGCAAGTACTGATGTGGCGACAAAGTCGAGTGATACTACCTTCACTGTAGATCAAATCGGGAAATTTTATCTGCATATTACCGTTGCTGCAAACGGTTATTATAATGAATCAACAGCGGTTTACTGCTTTGTTGCACAACCGAAAGTTCTGAAAGTAGAAAAACTTGATACATATTCGAAGATTGAAAAAGACAGCGATGGCACAACTGCACTGAGTTCCGACAATGAAGACAGTTTATATTCCATCACCAGTTATCTTAAATTGACAGGACAGCTTTCAAGTGACGATGATATAAAATTAGCGTGGTCTAGTAATGCCGGGACTAACGGAGAAGATATTGATTGGAGTGGAGTGACATATGACGAAGCTGATCTGACCGCCTCCGTTATCAAGGGCTTTGAAAGTTTGGCTACATACCTCACTATCTACGGAACAAATAAAGGTTATTATACGATAGATATAGACTCTCTGGATAAAATAGAGCTGAATGCGGCTATCAATGCAAATAAGCCGGATCCAGATAGTTATGATATGACCACTAGTGAGGGTACTGGCGGTAAGGTTACAATTAGTGTTGATGGCTCTACGGCTGTTAAGCTGACCGCAGGTACTGAGGGAAATGAGGCAAACACCGGCGAAGGGGATAAATACTGGTACAGCGAGGATGGATGTACTGTAGAAGTGGAGACAGGCAGTGGATTTGCAATTGTTGATGAGAACTATGCCGATTTTAGCGCTACAGCGTTCACAGACGGTTCTACAATATTTTATATAACTTACACGAATGGAAGTGCGGTCACATATTATGGACCGTATACAGTTACACTTCAAATAGATGAAGATGGACCGGATCTCGAAGTGGCTGGGGTTGAGTTGTCCAATGGTGGTTCTAGCTTAGATAATCCTCTTTACTACAATTTGAGTGTAAAGTATACGATTAGTGCAACAGACGAACAGAGCAGCGTTGATAAAGTTTATTATTATCTTGCAACAGAAGATGATGAAGAAGTCACGGCAACCAGCGCGACAGCTTGGGTAGAAGCCAGTTTGGATCAGGATAGTCTTACTGTTACCATGCCGTCATATGGATATCTTTATGTGAAGGCAGTGGATAAGGTTGGCAATGTCACGGTAAATGAGAAGCCGTATTGTCTGCTGGTTCTGGAGAGCAATGAGCCATCAGTAGCGGTTGAGTGCACGACAAATTTGGCCCCGGAAAATACGAAAAATATTTCTGTCACGGTGGACGACACAAGCGGGGGAACTGTAGATGTATATTCAGGTATCCAGTTCGTGACATGAGAATTATATGAAGTTGATGCGACCATCGGGGAGGATGACCCTGTGTTGAGCAGCAATGGGAAACATTATGAAAGCTCAATTCCTGAGTCAATATCCGCAATCGAGTTGCTAATGGCTCCGTCGGTCAGCAATATTGTAATAGATGGAAACGATACTTCGTTGAGCAGCAGTCTGGATGGTACCTATGTCTTGTATGTCTATGCAACAGATTGGTGCGGAAATAAAGGGGAGGCTTCCATTGAGCTGTATTTTGACACGACAGCTCCGGTTCTGGCGACGGAGTTTGACGCAAATACGAACGCGGAGGATGGACTTGCAAGCGATTATTACAATAAGGATTTCTCTGTGAAATTTACGATTACGGACAACAATGCTCTTGATACGTCAAAATTTAGCTACAAGGTGAATGGTGTTGATGTCTCCACACTTGAAAACGTGTCTGCCTCAGTATCCGGTGACGGAACATGCACTTCGACTGTAAAGATAAGCGTTAGTTCGGATAGTCTTACAAACGAATATGACGGGACATATACGTTCACCATTTACGCGGAGGATAAAGCCGGTAATATGCTGACTGTGGAGGACAGCACCTCCAACGAAGGCTCCAATAAGATGGTTGGCACAGGAACAGAGGGAGAATTTGAAAATAATGTGTCGAAGATACTGGATACCATCTCCCCGGAAGTGACGGCAATCACCAGCACGGGTAGTCCGCAGGGTTCGGACGATGCGAATGAGACGCCCTACACAGTTGATGGGACAGAGGTATTCTATTACAGCGCAGAATCTGTTGCATTTACATTCACAGTGACAGACACAAATGTGGCGCAGACGTGGAGCGGAGTTGCAGTTACTACGACACCTATTGGTGGTAGCAGTCCTGAATTTGAACCAGATTATGAAGCCGGAGATGGAAGCGGAGTTGTGACGGTAACGCTGTCCGGTGATGGAAAATATACCGGTATTGCCATCACAGGAACGGATCTGGCGGGAAATAAGCTGACATTAGCGGGATCATATACACCACAGACAGTAGACACGGCGGCTACGGCAACCAGTGATGACACTGTGACATTGACCTATGGTATGATCCTTGATACGGTTGCGCCGAAGGCAACTATCGCGTACAGTTCTGATGCGACGGCGTACGTTTACGGTTCTACAGACGATAATGCAGGAGCAAAAGGAGCAGCTTATTATAACGACGAAATTGCAATTGAAGTCGTTGTGGAAGATGAAAATCTTCTGGATACAAACAAATTAACGTTGGGTTCCTATAAGGACAACAGCGAACTTGGTGACACGGCGGTTGGAGCGTTGAGTTCCATGACTGGAGACGCCACTACGTGCGTGTCCGCCGATGGAAGTATTACAGTAGCTGCGGACGGTGGAAATGACGGAAAATATAATTACTTAATATATGGTACTGACCGTGTGGGGAATGCGTTGACTGTAGCCGAGGAAATTGAAACTCCACTTGAAAACAAAGGAGCGGAAAAGACTGCTACAGAAGAAGAGAATTGTAAGGGAAGTTACACATCCCAATTTGGCATCGTTCTGGACACCGTCCAGCCGACCTTTGTCCTCACGGTCGATCGCTCCAGCGCAACAAATAAGAGTCTGCAGGCTGGCCGTTACTATTTTAACAGCGATTACACGGCAACAGTGACTGTGACGGAGACGAACTTCGACAGCGAGAGAATCGCCGTAAGCTACGCAAGCGGCACTGCGACCGGCACGGGTGCGGTGACCTTTAGCACGGAGGATTACGAGGCGAGCTATGAATGGTCCGGCAGTAGTAGTCCCTACACTTGGACAGAGACAGTCTCCGACGAGGGTGTCTACCGCTATCGAATGTCCGGTACGGACAAGGCAGGCAACGCGCTGACCTACTCGGATACGACAGAGCTGCAGGATACGACGAATCTCCTGAGTTACTACATCGAGGTAGACAAGACAGATCCGACCGGCACGCTGACGGTGAATGATTACTATGAGATCGATATTGCGGACGGTTCTCTGTCAAAGTCCGAACCCTACCGTGACGAGACTTCTGCAACTGTCAACATCACGACAGCGGATCTGAGCCCTGTCCTGATCGGCTACACGATCGACTCCACCGTGGACGGCACGTCCGCGAAGAGCGCGGGCTATGGCTATCAGCAGACCGCTTCGACGGCGGTCTCCGGCGAGCAGGTTTTTGCGGTGACGGGCATTACGGTTACGGACCGTGCGGGCAACCAGATTTCGCTTGACACGACGAACAGCATTTATCTCGATGTGACGCCGCCGACGATGGACACGCTCGCGCCGACGATCTCGGTCGAGGCTGAGGCCAATGACAGTCACCACACTGCGGAGGGCACGCCGCTGTTCTCGAAGGATGTGCCGCTGCACATTGTCGTGACTGATCCTTACGGCGGGACGAGGAGCTCGGGTCTCAGCACAGTTACTTATCAGCTGTATATCAACGGCTCCGAGGTGACGGGCGATGCGAAGACGCTGAATCCGACCTCCACGACTTCGTGGTCGAACAATTACAGTGATCCGACGCTCACCTTCACGATCGACGAGACGATCACGGTGGACGCGGACAGCCACAACTACAATGATATCGAAGTCATTGTGAACGCGGTCGACAATGCCGGCAATACCAATACCAGAACTTACAGCTTCGGCATCGACACCACGGCTCCGACGATCGAGATCACCTATGACAACAACGACGCCGAGAACGAGAAATATTTCAAGGCGACGCGTACCGCGACGATTGTCGTCACGGAGAGAAACTTCGATTCCGACCTGATCAGTATCTCTACCGAGTCGAGAGTTTTCAGCGGCTGGGATTATGAGGCCGGAAGCAGCGCGAACGGGGACGACGACACCTGGACGGCGACGATCGCCTACAATGTGGACGGCGATTATACGCTGACCGTCGAGGGTGAGGATCTGCTCGGGCACGAGGCGGACGTGACCTATGAAGGAGTCGCGACGCGTGAGTTCACGATTGATATGACGGCTCCGACCATCGAGCTGACCTTTGACAATAATAATGTCGCGAATGGCAAGTATTACAATGCCAGCCGCACGGCGACGCTGACCGTGACGGATGTGAACTTTGCGGGGACTTCGGATATCGCGGTTCTGGCATCCGGCGGCGGTGCGGCTCCGTCCTTCAATTTTGCGGGAGGCTACAGCTCCTCGGCGACCTTCAGCGTGGACGGCGTTTACAGCTTCAGCGGCACGGTGACCGATCTGGCAGGCAATGTATCCCTGCCGGTGAGCTGCGATGAATTCGTCATCGACCAGACCGCGCCGGAGCTCGAGATCTTCGATATCGAGGATCGGTCCGCCAACAATGGCGAGGTCAGGCCGGGCGTGCGCTACTCCGACACGAACTATGACGCGAGCGCGACCTCGATTGTGCTGACCGGCTACTACAACGGCGTTGTCGAGATGAACGGCACGACGACCTATACGGAGAATGGCCTGGAGATCAAGCTGGACGACTTCGAGTATGTGCAGGACATGGACGACATGTACACGATGGAGGCAGTCGTCTACGATCTGGCAGGAAATTCCAGCGAGGACAGCGTGCTCTTCTCTGTGAACCGCTTCGGATCCGTCTATATCTATGACGACGATACCGCTGCGCTGGTAGGCGAGGACGGAAGTTATTATACCAATGAGGAACAGGACATTGTCGTGACCGAGACCAACGTCGATACGCTGGAATTCAAGGAAATCACGCTGAATCTGGACGACTCGCTGACAACACTGGTCGAGGGCGAGGATTACACCGTCGACGAGAGCGGCACGGATGTGAGCTGGAAGCAGTACACCTACACGATCGACGAGGAGAACTTCGTGGATGAAGGAACCTACATCGTGACGATCTACTCGGAAGACCGTGCGACGAACACTTCGGACAACAATACGAAGGGCAAGAAGATCGAGTTTGTCGTCGACAAGACGAATCCGAGCATCCTGATCTCCGGCGTCGAGGAAGACGGCCAGTACCGTGAGGCCAGCCGCGAGGTGACGCTCGATGTCGAGGACAATATCCAGATGGCTGAGGTCGTGGTGGAAGTGGACGGCGTGGAGACGACATACAGCGCGTCGGAAGTGCTGGATGCGGACGGCAAGATCGTGATGACCGTCGGCAGCGCGAACCACTGGCAGAGCATCCGGGTGACGGCGCTCGATGTGGCGGGCAATGTGCGGACGGCGTCGGTGGAACGCTTCCTGATCACGCCGAACATCTTCGTCCAGTTCTATATGAATAAAGTGCTGTTCTGGAGCACGGTTGGCGTAGCTCTGCTTCTGGCGCTTCTGGCGGGACGGCGGTATTTCCTCATCGCCGCGAAGAGGAGAAAGAAGAAGGAAGAAGAACAATAAAAAGATCAGATAAATAAAAGGCTGGGAGCCGCTGCAGTCGTCGAAAGAGCATTGCGGCGGCTCCTTTCCTCTTGTAAAGGAGCGGGGGTATGCCGTATCAGGGCGAAGTGCTGGCAGGAACCTATGAGATCGAGGGAGAGATCGGGCACGGCGGCGCGGGGATCATTTACCGCGCATGGCATCGGAATCTTGAAAAGTATGTGGTGGTGAAGAAGATCAAGGACCACTTCGTGGGGGTGCTCAATGCCCGCGGCGAGGCGGATATCCTGAAATCGCTGCACCATACGTATCTTCCGCAGGTCTATGATTTCCTGCAGATCGGCACGGACGTATACACCGTCATGGACTATATCTCTGGCTACGACCTGAAATATTATCTCGAGCAGGGCTGGCATTTCGACGAGGACATGCTGCGAAAATGGCTGTCACAGCTGCTGGATGTGCTGGGCTATCTACACGGGCATGGAATCCTCCATATGGATATCAAACCGGCAAACATCATGGTAACCGGGGACTGGGATATCTGCCTGATCGATTTTAATATTTCTCTGGACGGGGAGGGCGGCCTGAACGGGATCAGCGAGGCCTATGCTTCGCCCGAACAGCATCGAAAATGGCTGGCGGAGCTCTATTCTCTTCCCGACCGGGACGGACCGCTGGATGAGGGGACGGACATTTATAGTCTAGGGGCGACCTTTTTTCACCTGATGACAGGCATGCCGCCCGCGCGAAATCCGGAGGAGCGGCTTCCGCTTTCCATGTACGAACCACCCTACTCGGCGGAGCTGGTCAGGATGATCGACCGGATGATGGAGTCTGGTCGCCGCAGGCGCTATCACAGCACGGAGCAGGTGCTGCGCGAGATTCGCCGGGCGCAGCGCACAAAGGCGGAGAAGTGGACGCTGCGGATCGTTTTCGGGGTCATGCTGGCCGCCGTAATCGCTGCGGTGACAGCCGCCGGGATCGCCCTGTACCGCAACGCTTCCTCCGTGAGAGAGGACAATGCGGAGATTGCCATGGAGGATGCTGTGGTCACACGGCAGCTCGGAGCCTATGCGCTGGAGGCTGCGTCGGAGGATTCCACCCGCGCGCCGGAGGCGGTCGCCTACTACGAAGCGCTGCTGGAATCGGGCTACGCGACCTATGAGGACAGGATGAGCCTCGTGGCCGCCTACAGCCTGAACGGGCAGGAGACGGAGGCGATGGAGCTGCTTTCGGACATGTGCTCGGAATATCCGCAGGAATATCAGGTTTCGCTGAAGCTCGCCGTATTAAAATACAACGCGCAGATGGAAAAAGCGGCGGAGGACAGGGATTTTACGGAGGCGAAGCAATACGCCGATGAGGCGCTTGAACGCTACGAACAATATGTCGCGGGAGACGGCGACGGGCAGCTGACGGAGCTTCTCGGGCTGCTGGAACAGGCAATGGAGTAGAAGGGAGAAGGTATGGAATACTGGGAGAATGACAATTATCAGGAGCCGAAGGAGGGAAAGTTCCGGAAGCGCTTTCTGATCGGGGCGGCGGTTGTGCTGGTTCTGGTGCTGGCAGTCGTGGCGGGCGTGCTGCTGTACCGCGGCGCGAAGGCGCAGCGCTATGCGAACGCGATCCGCATCGCGAACGAGTATTACAATGACGCGGACTATGAAAACGCGATTCAGCTCTATCTGGAGGCGATTGAGATCAATCCGGAGAAGCAGACTGCGTATATGAACCTGTCGAGCGCCTATATCCAGACAGGAGATTATACGGCGGCATTGAATATTGTTCAGAAAGCCATGCAATATTTCACGTCGGCTGACCTTACGGAGCGGATGGATCTCGTGCAGTCGCTGATCAGTTCGGAGACTGCGGCCGAGTCGGAGCTTACAGACGAGCTGATCGAGTCGGCCTCCGCAGAGGCTCAGATGGATAAGGAAGCCTTTGATATGGTGGCGGCCTACACCTATACGGATTATTACCGCGATTTCGGTTCCGCGGACAGCTCGGATGTGAGCGGCGGGGAGGTTGTGCTCTATTACAGCGATATGGGCATGTACACGACCTATTATGATCTCTCGGATGAGAAGGTGCTCGACACCTCGGGCAACATGCCGGTGGCGGGCGCGAAGCCGACAGAGGTGCGCTTTACAAATGTGGGACGTCTGTTCTCCGGAGTCGGCGACATTTTTGCGGTGAGCAGGGCGCGTCTGGAGGAGCTGCTCGGGAGCAGCGCTTCTTTCTATGAAGAGAATGGCAGCTGGTATGTGACGGCGGAGTATGCGGGCTGCAGTCTGACGGTGGAGACGGACAGCGAGGGAAATATTGTCTCGGAGAGCGCGTGGAATGAGCTCTCGCCGCTCAGCCGCACGGGAACCGTAGATGAGGAGGGAGAGGCTGACGGAGAGATCAACGGCTATGTACAGGACGCGACGACCGGCAACGGCATGCGCGCGACGATCAAGGTCCGCAACCGTGGCAGCCAGACCGGCACGGTGATCGAGGAGCTGACGAGCGCGAACAACGGCAGCTACACCTTTAGCGGGGAAGCTGGAAAGTATACGCTGGAAGTCAGCTGCAGCGGCTATGTGACCGAGTATGCGGACGTCGAGATTATAAAGGGACAGACAAAGGTCGGTCAGAATATCGTGCTCTCGCCTGAAGTGGCAGAGGGCGAGATCCGCATCGTGCTGTCCTGGGGCAGCTATCCGACGGATCTGGACAGCCATGCGCAGGGTACCTCTTCGAGCGGCTCCAGCTTCCATATTTCTTATAGCAATCAGAATGTGAGCAATGTCGGATCTCTGGATGTGGACGACACGAGTGCGTACGGTCTGGAGACGATCACGATCACAGACGCCGGGGCGAGCTTTGAATATTACGTGGTTGATTTCCGCAGTGAGGGAACGATGAACACGTCCGGGGCGACGGTGAAGGTCTATCTGCCGGGGAACGCGCAGGCGGTCACCTACACGGTTCCGTCCCAGCAGGGAAATACCTGGCATGTGTTTTCTTACAGCAACGGCACGCTGAATGTGATCGGCACAATGGAGTAATGCCCGCGGGGAGGAGAGTGTTATGGCTCTGATGATAGCGGCAGCGGTCTGCGCCGCCTGCGTCGTGATCCACATACTGACAAAGTTATTTCGCGGACTGCGCAGAGACAGTCACTATAACCAGAATATCTGGATTCATGACGGACAGCGCGTCGGCGACGAGCAGAACAGACCGGAGGGCTTTATGCAGGGCGCGGACATGGAGACGACGCTGCGCGGCGGGCCGCGCGAGCGCGTCACGAGCTCTTTTACCTTTGTCTACCTATGCCTGACCAGAGAGGATACGGGACAGTGTTACGAGGCCTATCTGGAAGATCAGCTGGAGATCGGCCGCTGGCCGGATGAACACGAAGCGGCCGGTATCCATCTGGATGACCCGAAGGTGTCGAAGCGGCACTGTATGATTTACCGCCGGGGTGAGCAGCTCATGCTGCAGGATCTCGGCTCCACGAACCATACGTACCTGAACGGATGCCAGCTCACGGGCGCGATGCCCCTGAGCCATGGGGACTGGATCGGAATCGGTTCCGGCAACTATCTGTTTGAGTGCAGTTATCAGAGGTGAGAACGATGATTTGGATTATCATTCTGCTCCTGTGCGCGGTGATCGAACTTATTTTCATGCTGATCCGGGTAAAGGGCAGAAATTCCAGAGAAAAGAAGATCCGGCGGAGCCTCTACCGGCTCGTGGAGAAGCAGGTGCTGAACCGGACGCTGAAGGAACGTGTCACGAGCGATGAGGCGCTGGAGATGGAATGCCGCAAACCATTCCTGTATGTGGAATTTCCGGATACGAAACCGCTGGTCATGTGCCTGTTCAGTCTGGACGAGTGCGTGACGGTGGGACGCAGCCGGGAAAATCGGATCTGTATACGGGACGATTCGGTGTCCCGCATGCACTGCAAGATTGGCTGTGTGAATGACACGCTGCTCATACAGGATATGGGCTCGGCGAACGGGACGGTCCTGCGCCATGGAATGTTTGGGAAAACGCTGCTCACACCGGGGCAACAGGAGCTTCTGGAGGCGGGAAACCGGATTCAGGTCGGGGACTACCGAATACGCATAGGCGTCTATCGTGGCTGGGAAATTAACGCATAAGAAAGTGCAGGAGAGGGAAGATGGGATATATCGTGATGGCATACGCTGAGGGAGGCTACCAGGAGTTCCTGCTCCCGGAGCTCGACAACTCAGACTATGAGATCCTGCTGGAACGGCAGATTTTCGGCATGGCGCAGAACCTGCGGATTGCGATGGAGATCGTGGACGGAAGCTGGAGCTTTATGCAGCGCCCGGAGTACAGCCTCTTTTTCGAGGGGCAACAGGGCTGTGGGGTCTCCTTGTCGGATGGCATGGTACTTGGCCTGAAAATTCATGGCGGCGGCCGGCTTACGCTGGTCGTGATGCGCACGGCGCATGCCTTCCCGGTCTTTCGCAAATACGATCTTGGACACACGAACCAGCTGGTGGTAGGAAAGTCGGAGGACTGCGCGATTGTCTACGATTTTATGAACTATATCTCGCGGAATCATGCGGTCCTGTTTCGCTATGGGCAGCGCTGGATCGTGCAGGATACGAGCAGCAACGGAAGCTACCGGAACGGGAGGCGGATTCAGGGACAGGCTTATCTGGACTTTGGCGATCAGATTACGTTATTTGGCCTGCGTATCATCTTTCTCGGAAGCTGTCTCGCCGTCTGCGCCCTGTCGGGCGAGTGCAGGGTGGAGGAGTCCTGTCTGCCCCGCCTGCGTCCACGGGAAAATCTGGTCTTGCCGGAGCGCCCGCAGGAGGACGAAGAGAAACAGTTTTTTAAGCGCTCTCCGCGCACGGTGGAGCCGCTCTACACGGAGCCGATCGAGATCGAAGCCCCGCCGCCGCAGTCTGCCGTCAAGAAGCGTCCGATGATTCTGACGATCGGTCCCAGTCTGACGATGGCGATTCCGATGGTGCTCGGCTGCGTGATCGCCATTCTTGGCTCCGGCTCAGGGCGCGGCGTCTATATGTTTACCGGCGTGATCACCGCTGTGTCGGCGGCGATTCTGGGTGTGATCTGGGCGCTCGCGAACCTTCGCTATGCGACGAAGGAGGAGGAAGAAAACGAGGAACTCCGCTACAGCGCCTACGGTCAGTATCTGATCGACATTACCGAATTTATCAAGAAAAAATATGACGAAAACCGCGCGATCCTGTACCGGACTTTCCTGTCCGGTTCTGAGTGCTGCCGCTTCGGGGAGCAGGATGTCCGGCTCTGGAACCACAACGCCAGGCAGGAGGATTTCATGACGGTGCGTCTGGGGACGGGGCAGATTCCCTTCCAGTCCGAGATTGTGATTCCAAAAGAGCGCTTTACGCTGATCCGCGACGATCTGACGGAGAAGCCGACGCTGATCCGGGAGAGTTATCAGACGCTGCAGGATGTTCCGGTCTGCATGGACATCCAGAAGAAGGGGATCATCGGCCTGATCGGCGGTGAGGGAAAGCGGGGAGCCTATGGGACGGTGCGCAGCATCGCGGCGCAGCTTGCGGCAAACAACTGCTATACCGAGGTGAAGATGGTCTTCATCTATGAGCAGAGCCCGGAGACGGCGGACATCTGGTCCTTCGCCCGCTGGCTGCCGCACGTATGGTCGGAGGATCACCGCACGCGTTTGATCGCGGGGGACAAGTCGGAACTCGGCGATATCAGTTATGAGCTCTCCAAGGTATTCCGCATGCGGACGGAGGAACAGACGAGCGCGAAGGAATATCCGCTGCCGCATTATGTGATTTTCGTGGACAGCATGGAGATGCTGGAAGGGGAGCTGCTTGAGAGCTTTATCTACAATCCGCGGCCGGAATACGGGATCACGACGATCCTGCTGGCGGAGCGCTATGGGGATCTGCCGAACTGCTGTGAGGAGATCATAGAGAACGACAGTGCGGGCGCGGGTTATTTCCATGTTTATGACAGCGAGGAAAAGAATCTGGGGATTAGTTTCGACCTTGTGCAGAAGGAGGAGCTCGAAGGACTGGCGCGCAGGCTGTGCGGCGTTGAGGTCAACGAGAGCACGCAGAACGGTGAGATACCGGAATCCTTAAGCTTCTTTGAGATGTACGGGGTCAGCGCGCTCCCGGAGCTGCGTGTGCTCGATCGCTGGAAGAAGAATCGGAACTACGATACCATGCGTGTGCCGATCGGGGAGAAGGCGGGCGGAAGCCTCTGTTATCTGGACGTGCATGAGAAGTATCACGGTCCGCACGGCCTTGTGGCCGGCACCACCGGTTCCGGAAAGAGTGAGACGCTGCAGACCTGGATTCTGTCGCTTGCGGTCAACTTCAGCCCGGATGATATCGCGTTTTTCATTATCGACTTCAAGGGCGGCGGTATGGCGAATCTGTTTTCCAATCTGCCGCATATGGCGGGGCAGATCTCGAACCTTTCCGGAAATCAGGTGCAGCGCGCGATGATCTCCATCAAGAGCGAGAACCAGCGCAGGCAGCGCATCTTCGCCCAGAATGACGTGAACAATATTAACCACTACACGAGGCTTTATAAGGAACACCGTGCGGCGCTGCCGATCCCGCATCTTTTTATCATCATCGATGAGTTCGCGGAGCTGAAACGCGAGGAACCGGAGTTTATGAAGGAGTTGATCAGCGTTGCGCAGGTGGGACGAAGCCTTGGCGTGCACCTGATTCTGGCCACGCAGAAGCCGAGCGGCACGGTGGACGACAATATCTGGAGTAACTCCAAGTTTCGTCTGTGCCTGCGTGTACAGGACAGACAGGACTCGAACGATATGCTGCGAAAGCCGGACGCGGCTTATATCACGCATGCCGGGCGCGGTTATCTGCAATTCGGCAGCGACGAGATCTACGAGAAGTTAAAGTCCGGATTCAGCGGCCCGGTGTACGTGGA
>JAJQBC010000010.1 GCA_021203465.1 Lachnospiraceae bacterium
ATTCAATCGCTATGGATTTTTTAGGTGTTCAACTTCATTTTACAATCGACCTAATTATTTTATTACAATTTCTTGTTATTTTCAACTGCTTTTCCGCTTTAATTCAGTAATGTGTCCCCACAAAAACCGCCACCGAGCGCGCCGGTACGATAAATTCGCGTTCGATAAACGGTGCTTCCTCTTCCGCGTAGCAATATCTGCCCTCTCCGTCTCCGTTTGTATTGACGCACAGGTGCCATCCCACACGTCCCCAAACGCGCGGAAGCGTGATAGGAATCGACTCCCAGTGAATGTTCACCGTCACATACACCAGATCGTCCTTTCCCTTCTGTGCATCATAGCCGGCAAAACTCGCCGAGAAAATCTTTGCATCGCGCGGAATGTCCACAAGCTCCCCATCCGGCGGATGAATGTGCATCTCGTCCATCCCACATACAGCGCGCGGAAGCCGCTCCCGGATCACGCGGTGCGAGCGGCGAAAAGCGATCATATATTTGAAAAACTCGAACAAATCATGGTTTTTCTGAAGCAGACTCCAGTCCAGCCAGGAAAATTCATTATCCTGACAGTAGCAGTTGTTATTGCCGTACTGCGTATTTCCGAACTCATCGCCCGCGAGGAACATCGGAGTCCCACGGCTGCACATTAAAAGCGCACAGGCGTTGCGGATCATGCGGAACCTCAGCTTCAGCACTTTCGGATCGTCCGTCTCGCCCTCGGCGCCGCAGTTCCAGCTGCGATTGTCATTGTGTCCGTCCGTGTTGTCCCAGCCGTTGACCTCATTGTGCTTTTCATTGTAGGAATACAGGTCGTACATCGTGAAGCCATCGTGACAGGTGATAAAATTCACACAGGAATTCAATCCGTCATAATCGCCGCGATAATTATCCATATCCCCCGTTCCCCCGCCATAGAGGTCGGGTGAGCCACAGATGCTGTAAGCCGCATCCCAGGACTGCCAAGCGTCTCCCTTGAGATATCCACGGAGCGCATCACGATATCTCCCATTCCATTCTGCCCAGCGACGGCTGGCCGGAAAACTGCCCACCTGATACATTCCGCCTGCGTCCCATGCTTCCGCGATCAGCTTCACACGGCTCAAGATCGGGTCATAAGCCAGATTGCGCAGGAGCGGCGGCTGGGCGAGCGGCGAACCATCCTCATTTCTTCCCAGAATACTGGCCAGATCGAAGCGGAAGCCGTCCACACGATACGAAATCGTCCAGTAGCGCAGGCATTCGAGGATCATCTGCTGCACCACCGGATTGTTGCAATTCAGCGTGTTGCCGCAGCCGCTGAAATTATAATAATTTCCGTCCGGCGTCAGCATATAGTAGATCGAATTGTCAATCCCCTTAAAGCTGAAGCTAGGGCCATGTTCATTTCCCTCCGCCGTGTGGTTGAACACCACGTCCAGAACGACCTCGATTCCGTTGTCGTGAAGCGCCTTGATCAGCTTTTTCAGCTCATAGCCCTCGCGGTTGCGCTCCATCTCGGAAACATAGGCCGTATTCGGCGCGAAGAACGCGACCGTATTGTAGCCCCAGTACTCCAGAAGCCGTCTACCGTTCACTTCACGCGCGTTGATCGCCTCGTCGAACTCAAAAATCGGCATCAGCTCCACGGCGTTGATACCCAGTTCCTTCAGATACGGAATCTTCTCCATCAACCCTGCAAAGGTACCCGGGTGCTGCACGCCGGAGGAGTCATGACGGGTGAAGCCGCGCACATGCAGTTCGTAAATCACAAGGTCACAGAGATTCTGCCTCGACTGCGGCATGTCCCCCCAGTCAAAGGTGTCGCGCACAACGCACGCACGGTAATTTTCGCTCTTGTGCTCCCCCCAAATATGCTGTCCGGCCACCGCCTTTGCGTAAGGGTCAAGCAGCACACGGTTTCGGTCGAACAGAAGTCCCTGCTTTGGGTCATAGGGTCCGTCGATCCGGTAGGCATATTCAAAATCCTCAATATCGAGGCCGAACACAAGCATCGAATAGACATCCCCGATCTTATACTCTTCCGGAAACGGCAGTACGACATATGGCTCCTCTTCCTTCCGATGGTACAAAAGCAGTTCACAGGATGTCCCATGATGTGTATGGATCGTAAAGTTGACGCCCACCGGCGTAGCTGTCGCCCCATAGGATGTAAAATCTCCCGGTCTTACCGGATAGCCTTTAATCTCCGCCATCGGCCGCACGGACAAGGGATATTTCGGTGTGTATTCTCCAACAAAGCTTTTCAAGTCGTTCCTCCCTGATTCTGTCATCCAATCTTTTTTTATTATAGTAGATTTCTGCCGCTGCGTCAAAATTTACGTCCCGGATTTATGCCAGATGTCCTTTTTGCGGTAGAATTTCCGCGAATTGTATGTTATGATTTGCTCATCATAAGTAAAGGAGACATTACAAAATGGATAAATCAACGGTCTATTTCACAGATTTTCGATGTCCCGTCGGTACCAGCCAGCTTGAAAAACTGCGGCGCCTGTGCACAGCCGCCGGTATCCGGAATATTGATATGGAAGGCAAATTTGTCGCGATCAAGATGCACTTTGGCGAGCTGGGCAATCTGGCCTTTCTCCGGCCTAACTACGCAAAAACTATTGCTGATCTCTGTAAGGAACAGGGCGGGATGCCCTTTCTCACAGACTGCAATACGCTGTATCCCGGCAGCCGCAAAAACGCGCTGGAACATATGGACTGTGCAAACCTGAACGGTTTCAACACAATCTCAACCGGCTGCCAAATCATCATCGGCGACGGACTGCGCGGAACCGACGAGGTGGAAGTCCCCGTAGCCGGCGGCGAATACTGCAAGACCGCAAAAATCGGACGCGCTATCATGGACGCAGATGTCTTTATCAGTCTCACGCACTTCAAGGGCCATGAGGCGACCGGCTTCGGCGGCGCGATCAAAAATATCGGCATGGGCTGTGGCAGCCGCGCCGGAAAGATGGAGCAGCATAAGAGCGGAAAACCTGCCATCGACCCCGAACTGTGCCGCGGCTGCAGGCGCTGCGCGAAGGAATGCGGCAGCGACGCGATCTCTTACCCGGGCAAAAAAGCCGTCATCGATTATGACAAGTGCAAGGGCTGCGGCCGCTGTATCGGCGCATGCAGCTACGACGCCGTATACAATGACAACGACAGTGCGAACGAATTGCTTGACCGCAAGATGGCAGAATACGCGCAAGCTGTCTGCTACGGACGTCCCTGCTTCCACATCGCACTTGTGCAGGATGTCAGCCCGAACTGCGACTGCCATGGCGAAAACGACGCCCCCATCCTGCCGGATATCGGCATGTTTGCCAGCTTTGACCCGGTCGCGCTCGACCAGGCCTGCGCCGACGCCTGCCTCGCCGCGCAGCCTCTGCCAAACAGCCAGCTCGGCGAGCACCTCGCAAGAGCAGACTGGGAGTGCCATCACGACCATTTCAAGGACAATAATCCGAATATCGAGTGGAAAGCCACGCTGGATCAGGCGGAGAAGATCGGACTCGGTACCCGTTCCTATGAGCTGAAAACGCTCTGATCCGGCCCAAGAGCGCACAGAGTCTCACCGCTCTTGATATCATAATAGAGCTTCAGCTTCTTTTCTTCAAAAACATAAATCTTTACCATGTGGGACAGCTCCGCAAACTGCTCCGGCAGCGCGCGCGGTGTCCCACAGCTTTCAAAGAACTCCGCGCGGCGCTGCTCATCTTCCTTCGTCACATGGAAGAGCGCCGTGTAGAAGATCTCCGCTTCCACCAGATCCTGAAACATATGGCTCCCAAACGACAGCTCCGGCGCATAGAGTGAATCCTCCTCATCCGTCTCTACAATCGCACAGAAATTTGAGATTCCGGAAAATTTAACCGGGATACCCAGCTCCGGCGACGAGGTGCCGATCCGTCCCGGAACCATCAGCAGCACGTGCTTCCCGCTGTCCCGGTAGCTTAAGTTGATATCGGTAAGCAAAGCGGCCACAGTCGCCTTCCGCGCATAAGGATAGGCATAGTAGGCTGTCGCATCGACAAAGACGACCTCGTCGATCAACTTGTCCTGCGGCAAACCCATCGAGGCGTCGCGCGTGTGAAACAGCGTATACTCCCGTGGCACTTCCGGAATCTCAACGCGCGACTGCGCGGAGAAGGTCTGGAGCGGTCGACACTGCAAAAGACAGATGACATATTCCTTATTCTTGTTGGAATTCACCGTAAACTCAATATCCACCGGATAGGTATACTCACGCTGCAGTACAGACAGGATCTGCTCCATATCGGACAGAAACTGCTTATCCTGCACATAGCCGCGGCAGGTTCCAAAACAAACTTCACGCTGAATACCGCGGTCATAGAGTCTTCGTTCGACCTCATAATCATGCTCCATCACCAGCGTGTGATACCACTGGGGCGTCGCCTTCACCACATCGTCAAGCGGGATCTCCACCAGCGCATTTTTCTTCAGGTCGATCACATCCACCCAGCGCTGAGAAAAACGCACCCTCTCATCCATCGTCGTAAGATAACTGTGCTCCGGCTGGTCAATATGGATAATACGCGGATAATCGCGGTCTGTCCGGTCCACTGCGCGCGTCCCCAGTCCAAGTACCATGCGCAGCATGCCCTTCTGCGGATCCATATTTTTGCTCCAGCCGTAAGTGTCATAGGAGTAACCAACTCCCGCCGCTGACGGGAACAGGTAATCCCCGTGCAGCGACCCCGACACGCGCTGTACAAGAATCGCCATCTGCTCCTCAACTGTGTCAAGTCCCCTGACAGCGCGGTACTCCAGCGCCGAAGCGTCAACCGTGCTTGCGTAAACCGTGCGGATTGCGGCCTCCAGCTTCTCAAGGCGCTCCTCATCACTGCCCTGATTGGCACAGAACACGGACTCATATTTTCCGGCGAAGGCATTTCCGAAACCATCCTCCAGAATGCTGCTCGAGCGAACAATAATCGGAGCCTGCCCAAAGTATTCCAGCATTCTGCGCAGCTCCACACGGATATTGTCCGGGAATTCACCTGACAGGATTCCCTCCGACAGCTTTTCGCCGAGCTCATAGTAACCCTTTCCGTCCTTCTGGGCGATATGCAGATCCCAGAGCCCGTTAAATACAAGATAGGTATAGAAGACGTGGTCTCCGATAAAGAAGGAGTCATGCGGCTCGAGCCTCCAACGCACATCAGGCAGGCAGTTCTCCACAATGCTGCGTGAAAGCAGCATACCGCAGGATTTTCCGCCAATGCGCCCACTTCCGATCATCCGCCGCTTGACCTTCAGATAGTCTTCCAGACTGTAAAATTTCTCAAAGAGCCGCGCCACATGCGTATCCTTCGTCATCATCATGCGGCAGAGCTCCGCATGGATCTCCTCCGTATCCATCGCGGCGGACTCCCGCTGGCATCGCTGAAAATAACGCTCCCAGCTGTCGAGATTCTGATCCTCACTACTGAGATACTGTCCCACGACTGCGTAATAGCGGCTCATACCGACCGCGTCCGTCAACGTTTTAAACACTCCGTCGCTGCGCCGCGCGCGATGCGGCAGAAACATTGTCGCAGAATAGCGATTCCAGACCTTCACCGGATGAAGATACATATTCTCCTCATCCGAATAAATGTCGAGAAAGAGCTGCGTTGTCTCCTGAATCCGCGCAATTGTCTCGTAGGAGTGACGTCCGCGGATCACCGGGAAGAAGGCTACCGTATCAAGCTGAAAGAGGAAAGGACAGGTCACGCGGAAGAAGTTCCCCATCATCAGGTCAGCCGCCCAGACTCCCTGCAGCTCTGAAAGACAGTCAAACACATAGAATACATCATAGCCTTCCTGCTCGATCAGACGGTGTACTCGAATCGCAAACTGTTCAAAGCCCTCCGCGGGGTTCAGACGATACCAGACAGCGTCGTCCTCCGACACCAGCGGTTCATGCCCCGCAAATCGGAAATAAATGAGCCGCCGCCCATCCTCCTTCGCCTGCCGTACATAAGGCTCCACGAAAAAGCGAAATTCTTCGATGCTACTGACCTGCAACACCACGTTATCCCCCAGCCGGATGTAGTCCAGCGCCTCGTCCACACTCGGGAATCCAGACCTCACCTTCTCAAACGCTGCCATAGCACGCACTCCTCCCTGAATACAACATCAGCCCTCTGTTGCCAGAGGGCTGAAAAATCACAGATATAAATTATTCGATGATCGAAGCCACACGGCCCGAGCCAACGGTTCTGCCGCCCTCGCGGATAGCGAAGGTAAGACCCTGCTCCATAGCGATCGGGTGGATCAGCTCGATGGTCATCTCGACGTTATCGCCCGGCATGCACATCTCGGTGCCTTCCGGAAGGTTGCAGACGCCGGTCACGTCGGTCGTTCTGAAATAAAACTGCGGACGATAGTTGTTGAAGAACGGCGTATGACGGCCACCCTCATCCTTCGTCAGGACGTACACCTGCGCGGTGAACTTGGTGTGGCAGGTCACGCTGCCCGGCTTTGCGATAACCTGTCCACGAACGATATCCGTTCTCTGGACACCACGAAGCAGGACACCGATGTTGTCACCAGCCTGCGCCTCATCGAGGAGCTTACGGAACATCTCAATACCGGTAGCAACCGTCTTACGGGTCTCTTCCTTCACGCCGACGATCTCGACTTCCTCGTTCAGATGCAGCGTACCACGCTCCACACGGCCCGTAGCCACGGTGCCGCGGCCGGTGATCGTGAAGACATCCTCAACCGGCATCAGGAACGGCTTATCCTTGTCGCGCTCCGGATCCGGGATATACTCATCAACTGTGTTCATCAGCTCCATGATGCTGTCAGCCCACTCGCTGCTCGGATCTTCCAGAGCCTTCAGAGCAGAACCCTTGATAATCGGGCAATCCGTGAAGCCGTACTCCTCGAGCTGCTCGGTAACTTCCATCTCAACGAGCTCGATCAGCTCCTCGTCGTCCACCATGTCGCACTTGTTCAGGAAGACGATGATATACGGAACGCCAACCTGACGGGACAGAAGGATGTGCTCCTTGGTCTGCGCCATCACACCGTCGGTAGCGGCCACAACCAGAATCGCGCCGTCCATCTGCGCAGCACCGGTGATCATGTTCTTGACATAGTCAGCGTGGCCTGGGCAGTCAACATGCGCATAATGTCTGTGCTCGGTGGAGTACTCCACGTGAGCGGTAGAGATCGTGATTCCACGCTCTCTCTCCTCCGGAGCCTTGTCGATCTTGTCGAACTCGGTGAAGGAGTTGCCCGGAACTCTCTCAGCGAGAACTCTCGTGATCGCCGCGGTCAGGGTGGTCTTACCATGGTCTACGTGACCGATAGTACCGATATTGCAATGGGTCTTCGATCTGTCAAATTTCTGCTTTGCCATTTTCTTGTTTTCCTCCTTAAACAGATATCTCTTCGATTTTTTCCACTATGGTTGATTATATTTCAAACAGGCTGATTTTGCAAGCCCCTATTTCACCTTTGCGGCAAGAACCTTCTCCTGCACGCTCTTCGGCACCGGCTCATACCGCTCAAAGAACATCGAGTAATTGCCGCGACCCTGCGTCTTGGAACGCAGGTCGGTCGCGTAGCCGAACATCTCAGCCAGCGGCACATAGCCCTTGATCATCTTGCCTCCGCCGATATCCTCCATGCCCTCGATGTGTCCGCGGCGGGAGTTGATATCGCCGATGACGTCTCCCATGTAATCCTCGGGAGTCGTGACCTCGACCTTCATGATCGGCTCGAGCAGGATCGGGGACGCCTTCTTCATCGCTTCCTTGAACGCCAGAGAACCCGCGATATGGAAAGCCATCTCAGAGGAGTCGACCTCGTGGTAGGAACCGTCGTAGACGTTCGCGTGGATACCGACCACCGGGAAGCCTCCGAGAATACCGGACTTCATAGCCTCCTCGATACCCTCGCTCACCGGCTGGATATACTCCTTCGGGATCGCACCGCCGACAACCGTCGACTCGAAGGAATAGGTCTCCTCTGCGTTCGCATCCATCGGCTCGAACTTGACCTTACAATGTCCATACTGTCCACGTCCGCCGGACTGCTTTGCGTACTTGCTGTCCACATCCGCCGGTTTTGTGATCGTCTCCTTATAGGCAACCTGCGGAGCACCGACATTGGCCTCGACCTTGAACTCACGCAGCAGGCGGTCTACGATGATCTCCAGATGGAGCTCTCCCATACCGGTGATGATCGTCTGTCCGGTCTCCGGGTTCGTGTGTGCACGGAAGGTCGGATCCTCCTCGGCCAGCTTCGCGAGGGACTCGCCCAGCTTACCCTGACCGGCCTTGGTCTTCGGCTCGATCGCGAGCTCGATAACCGGCTCCGGAAACTCCATGGACTCCAGAATGACCGGATGCTGCTCATCGCAGATCGTGTCGCCGGTCGTGGTCAGCTTGAATCCGACCGCAGCGGCGATATCACCGGAGTACACCTTGTCGAGCTCCTGTCTCTTGTTCGCATGCATCTGAAGAATACGGCCTACGCGCTCCTTCTTCTGCTTCGTCGAGTTGTATACATAGGAACCGGAGTTCATCGTTCCGGAATACACACGGAAGAACGCCAGCTTACCGACAAAGGGATCGGTCATGATCTTGAACGCCAGAGCGGAGAAGGGCTCCTCATCGGAGGAGTGTCTCTCGATCTCATTGCCGTCCATATCCGTGCCCTTGATCGACGGAATATCCGTCGGGGCCGGCATGAACTCGAGGATCGCATCCAGGAGCTTCTGCACGCCCTTGTTGCGGTACGCGCTGCCACAGCATACCGGAACGGCGGTGCACTCGCAGGTGGCCTTTCGAAGGACCGCCTTCATCTCCTCCACGGAGGGCTCCACATCGTCCAGATACTGCGCCATCAGGTCGTCGTCCAGCTCGCAGATCTTCTCAACAAGCTCGGTGTGGTACAGCTCTGCATCGTCCGCCATATCCTCCGGGATATCGACGATGGAGATGTCCTCTCCCTTGTCGTCATTATAAATATAAGCCTTCATCTCGAACAGGTCGATGATTCCCTTGAAATCATCTTCCTTGCCGATCGGCAGTTGCAGACAGATCGCGTTCTTGCCCAGACGGGTCTTGATCATGTCCACTGCATTGTAGAAATCCGCACCGAGGATGTCCATCTTATTGATGAAAGCCATACGCGGTACATTGTAGGTGTCAGCCTGACGCCATACATTCTCAGACTGAGGCTCGACACCGCCCTTCGCACAGAAGACGCCCACAGCGCCGTCCAGCACACGAAGGGAACGCTCCACCTCTACAGTAAAGTCCACGTGACCCGGGGTGTCGATGATATTGATACGATGCTCGAGCGCGCCCGGTTTTGCCTTGCAGTGTTCCTGCAGTGTCCAGTGACAGGTCGTAGCGGCGGAAGTGATCGTGATACCTCTCTCCTGCTCCTGCTCCATCCAGTCCATGGTCGCAGTGCCCTCGTGAGTCTCTCCGATCTTATAATTCACGCCAGTATAGTACAGGATACGCTCGGTCAGCGTGGTCTTGCCCGCGTCGATATGAGCCATAATCCCGATATTCCTGGTTCTCTCCAACGGATATTCTCTTCCGGCCATTGGAAAAATTCCTCCTTGTTAAACTGCCTCGCCTAGAAACGGTAGTGTGCGAACGCCTTGTTCGCCTCTGCCATTTTGTGCATGTCTTCTTTTCTCTTCACGGAAGCGCCGGTGTTGTTCGCCGCATCCATGATCTCATTTGCCAGTCTCTCCTCCATGGTCTTCTCGCCTCTCTTGCGGGAGAACATGGTCAGCCAGCGAAGCGCCAGCGCCTGACGGCGGTCTGCGCGGACCTCGATCGGAACCTGATAGGTAGCTCCGCCGACACGTCTTGCCTTGACCTCCAAAACCGGCATGATGTTGTTCATGGCTTCCTCGAATACATCAAGAGCCGGCTTCCCAGTCTTCTCTTCTACTCTGGCAAATGCACCGTATACGATCTTCTGGGCTACGCCCTTCTTGCCGTCCAGCATAATATTATTGATCAGCTTCGTGACGACTTTATTGTTGTATAACGGGTCTGCCAATACGTCTCTCTTTTGAATATGTCCTCTACGTGGCACGTTCCTTCCCTCCTTAATACGTGTTTACCGCCTGACGCGGTAAAATTCACTTTTTAATTCATCGGTACTCACATGTGTCGTTCTACGTGTGTCCATGCCCGGCATTCCTCGCTCTAAAAAAACCCCGCAGTCACAGGTTCCCTGATGAACCCCGGCATAAGGCATCGCTTGCGCGCTGCCAACAATCATAGTTCTGTTTGTGGATACTTTTTAAATCTTACTTCTTCGCGTCTTTGGGGCGCTTAGCGCCGTATTTGGAACGCGCCTGGCGTCTCTTCGCGACGCCCGCTGTATCCAGCGTACCACGGACAATGTGATATCTGGTACCGGGCAGATCCTTTACCCTGCCGCCGCGGATCAGCACAACACTGTGCTCCTGAAGGTTGTGGCCTTCTCCGGGGATGTAGCTGGTAACCTCAATACCGTTGGAAAGACGTACCCTGGCGATCTTACGAAGCGCGGAGTTCGGCTTCTTCGGAGTCGCGGTCTTGACAGCCGTGCACACGCCGCGCTTTTGCGGTGAGAACGCGTCAATCGGTCTCTTTTTCAGGGAGTTGTACCCCTTCTGCAGAGCCGGGGCCGTAGACTTCTTGACAGAGGTCTTCCTTCCCTTTCTGACTAACTGGTTGAATGTTGGCATTCCTTTCACCTCCTATATAATTTGGGTGACTGCTGTTTTTCAGACTCGCTGAAAATACATGCGTACCTTCGCACGCATGCTTGATTATTATATAAAATGCCGCTCACCTTGTCAAGCGCTATTTTTCGTGCTATGATGGGACAAATCCGATTTTGCGAAGGAGATTCTTCTATAAATGATAAAGACATTTTTACGGGCGCTTTTAAAGCCCTTTTCTTTTCTGCCAGCTATTTGCATGATGTGCCTGATCTTTTCCTTTTCATCTCAGGACGGCACTGCTTCGGCGGGTCTGAGCTATCAGGTCAGCGAGATCATTATAGACTGTGCCAATGATGCTTTTGAGATGAACTGGTCAGACAGCGAGGTCAGCTTCTATATAGAAACCATCCATCCTTATGTGCGTAAACTTGCACATGTGACTGAATACTTACTGCTGGCAATCTCCGTATCGTTTCCACTCTACGTCTATGGCGTCCGGGGCCTATGGCTTCCGATCCTCGCCGGAGGCTTTTGCGTCGCTTTCGCAGCGCTGGATGAATATCACCAATCCTTCGTGGCCGGACGCGGCCCCTCCGTGCGGGATGTCTGCATTGACAGCATCGGCATCCTGATCGGCGTCCTCGGCGTACAGTTCGTCTGCTTTATCGGGCGGAAAACAATCTTCCGCCCGCTCGCAAAGAAAAAGAGGCGCTGACGCGTCTCTTCTCTTCGCAAATCCTTTATTCTTCGGTTTCCTCCACATTCTCAGATTCCGCCTCAAAGACTTCCTCCGGATCTGTTTCCGGCATTTCCTCAGTCGCCTCGACAGACTCCTTGCTGGCTGCAAGCACATCCTCCATGGGGGCGTCTTCCTCGTCACCCTCCTCGCTGATGACCAGCGCATCGTCCTCCATGAAGTCTGTATTCAGCTTTACATCACGGTAGCGCTTCATACCGGTACCGGCAGGAATCAGCTTTCCGATGATGACGTTCTCCTTCAGACCGATCAGCGGGTCAACCTTGCCCTTGATGGCAGCCTCGGTCAGCACCTTAGCCGTCTCCTGGAAGGAAGCCGCAGACAGGAAGGAATTCGTCGCGAGCGAGGCCTTCGTGATACCGAGCAGGACCTGCTTTCCATCCGCCGGCGTCTTTCCTTCGGCAATCAGCTGCTCATTTACATCCTGATATTCCAGATTATCTACCAGCGTACCCGGCAGGAAATCGCTGTCGCCGTTGTCCTCGATACGCACCTTCTTCAGCATCTGACGCACGATCATCTCGATATGCTTATCGTTGATCTCCACGCCTTGCAGCCGGTATACTCTTTGCACCTCCTGAAGCAGGTAGTCCTGCACGGAACGCACACCCTTGATCTTCAGGATATCGTGCGGGTTGATACTTCCCTCGGTCAGCGCATCGCCGGCCTCCACCGTATCCCCGTCCATAATCTTAATCCGCGAGTCAAAGGGGATCAGATAGGTCTTGGAATCTCCGGTCTCCGTGTTCGTAATGATGACCTCGCGTTTCTTCTTCATATCGTTGATCGTCGCAGTGCCACCGATCTCCGTCACAATCGCGAGACCCTTCGGCTTCCTGGCCTCAAACAGCTCCTCCACACGCGGAAGACCCTGGGTGATATCACCGCCGGCCACACCGCCGGTATGGAAAGTACGCATGGTCAGCTGTGTACCCGGCTCGCCGATGGACTGCGCCGCAATGATGCCGACCGTCTCACCGACCTGTACAGCCTCGCCGGTCGCCATATTCGCACCGTAACACTTCGCGCAAACACCGATATGGGAACGGCAGGTCAGGGCAGTACGGATCCGCACCTTTTCGAGCGGATTTCCCTCTGCATCGACGCCCTCTTTCACGACCAGGGCCGCACGGCGCGGCGTGATCATATGGTTCGCCTTTACAAGAATATTTCCATCCTTGTCACAGATATCTTCAGCCGCGAAACGACCTGTGATACGCTCCTGCAACGACTCGATCAGTTCCTTGCCATCGGTGAAGGCCGCAACCTCCATACCCGGGATCTCGTCCTTACCCTCCGAGCAGTCGGTTTCGCGGATAATCAGCTCCTGAGAGACATCCACCAGACGTCTGGTCAAGTAACCGGAGTCTGCCGTACGCAGAGCCGTGTCGGACAGACCCTTGCGGGCGCCGTGCGCCGACATGAAATATTCCAGAACATCCAGTCCTTCACGGAAATTTGACGTGATCGGCAGCTCGATCGTATGTCCCGTCGTATCAGCCATCAGTCCGCGCATGCCGGCGAGCTGCTTGATCTGCTTATCGGAACCACGGGCTCCGGAATCCGCCATCATATAGATATTGTTGTATTTGTCGAGGCCGTCCAGCAGCGCTTTCGTCAGAACAGCGTCCGTATCCTTCCAGGTCTCCACGACTTCCTTGTAGCGCTCCTCATCCGTGATCATACCGCGCTTATAGTTGCGGGTGATCTTATCCACCGTGTCCTGCGCCTGCTTGATCAGCGCCGGCTTCTCGGGCGGAACCGTCATATCGGAGATCGAAACGGTCATAGCCGCTCTCGTCGAATACTTATAACCCATGGACTTGATATCGTCCAGCACCTCCGCAGTTCTGGTCGCGCCATGAATGTTGATAACCTTTTCCAGAATCTGCTTCAAACCCTTCTTGCCCACGTGGAAATCCACTTCCAGCTTCAGCTCGTTGCCCGGAATGCTGCGGTCCACAAAGCCCAAATCCTGCGGCAGAATCTCGTTGAACAGGAAGCGTCCCAGCGTGGATTCTTCAATACCGGTGAGCAGCGTGCCGTCCGGCATGGTCTTCGTGACACGCGCCTTGATACGGCTCTGCAGGGTCAGCGCCCCGTTCTCGTATGCCAGAATCGCCTCGTTCACATTGCGGAAGGCCTTTCCTTCACCAAGCGCACCGGGTCTCTCCTGCGTCAGGTAGTAAATACCAAGCACCATATCCTGCGACGGGACCGCTACCGGGCCGCCGTCGGACGGCTTCAACAGATTGTTCGGGGACAGCATCAGGAAACGGCACTCCGCCTGCGCTTCCACGGACAGCGGCAGGTGAACCGCCATCTGGTCGCCGTCAAAATCCGCGTTGAAAGCGGTACACACGAGCGGATGCAGCTTGATTGCCTTGCCCTCTACGAGGATCGGCTCAAAGGCCTGAATACCCAAACGGTGCAGCGTAGGCGCGCGGTTCAGCATCACCGGATGCTCCCGGATGACATCTTCGAGGACATCCCACACCTCCGGCTGAAGACGCTCCACCATCTTCTTCGCACTCTTAATATTGTGTGCCGAGCCGTTTGCGACAAGCTCCTTCATGACAAAGGGCTTAAAGAGCTCGATCGCCATCTCCTTCGGCAGGCCACACTGGTAAATCTTCAGCTCAGGCCCGACGACGATTACGGAACGTCCGGAGTAATCCACACGCTTTCCGAGCAGATTCTGGCGGAATCGGCCGGATTTACCCTTCAGCATGTCGGACAGAGACTTAAGAGCCCTGTTTCCGGGACCCGTGACCGGACGGCCTCTGCGGCCATTGTCAATCAACGCGTCGACCGCCTCCTGAAGCATACGCTTTTCGTTGCGGACAATGATATCCGGCGCGCCCAGATCAAGCAGTCTCTGCAGACGATTATTTCTATTAATAATTCTGCGGTACAGATCATTGAGGTCAGAGGTCGCGAAACGGCCGCCGTCCAGCTGCACCATCGGACGAAGGTCGGGCGGAATAACCGGAAGCACATCCATGACCATCCACTCCGGCTTATTGCCGGACTCGCGGAATGCCTCCACAACCTCGAGACGCTTGATGATACGGGCGCGCTTCTGCCCGGAGGAGTGCTCGAGGCCCTCCCTCAGTTCTTTCGCATCCTTGTCGAGGTCAATAGCATGCAGGAGCTCCTTGACAGACTCCGCACCCATGCCAACACGGAATGCGCCGGACTCCGGATAGCGCTCCTTTGCATCCTGATATTCCCGCTCGGAGAGCACCTGTTTGTACTGAAGATCCGTTTTCCCCGGATCCAGTACAATATAAGAGGCAAAATAGAGCACTTTTTCAAGCGTCCGCGGGGACAGGTCCAGAATCAGCCCCATCCGGCTCGGAATCCCCTTGAAATACCAGATATGGGATACCGGCGCTGCCAGCTTGATATGACCCATGCGCTCACAGCGGACGTTGGATTTTGTCACCTCGACGCCGCAACGATCGCAGATCACGCCCTTGTAGCGGATCTTTTTATATTTTCCGCAGTGACACTCCCAGTCCTTGCTGGGTCCGAAAATTCTCTCGCAGTACAAACCGTCCTTCTCCGGCTTCAGCGTCCGATAATTGATGGTCTCCGGCTTCGTTACCTCGCCTCTCGACCATCCCAGGATCACTTCCGGGGACGCAAGCCCAATTTTGATGGAATCAAAACTCATGGGCTGATAATTGTCATTCTTTGTCATTTCCGGCATGAGCGGCACCTCCTTATTCGTCATAATCGCTTACTTCGTTCAGGTCCACGGCATCATCCGCAGAAAACTCTTCCGACTCCTCAGGTTCCATATTCATGAGTTCTTCGCCCTCGAACTGCTGCTTTGTAAATCCATGCTCTCCGAAGGATTCATCCTCACGGTTGAAACGGCGGCTGTCATGCTCCAGAATCGAGCGGATATCCACATCGCCGTAGTCGCTATTCTCGACCAGCTCGACTTCCTTGTTGTCACGCAACACACGCACGTCCAGCCCCAGAGCCTGAAGCTCCTTGAGCAGCACCTTGAAGGACTCCGGAATGCCGGCCTCGGGGATGTTCTCACCCTTAATGATGGCCTCATAGGTCTTCACACGTCCGATGACATCATCGGACTTCACGGTCAGGATCTCCTGCAGCGTGTAAGCCGCGCCGTAGGCCTCGAGCGCCCAGACCTCCATCTCGCCAAAACGCTGGCCACCGAACTGTGCCTTGCCGCCTAGCGGCTGCTGCGTCACCAGAGAGTATGGTCCGGTGGAACGCGCGTGGATCTTGTCATCCACGAGGTGATGCAACTTCAGGTAGTGCATGTGACCGACCGTGACCGGCGCGTCGAAGAATTCTCCGGTGCGTCCGTCGCGCAGACGAACCTTTCCGTCACGGGAGATCGGCACACCCTTCCAGACCTTGCGGTGATCCCGGTTTTCATAGAGATAATTCATCACCTCTGGAAGCAGTTCCTTCTCATGCTTTGCCTTAAATTCATCCCACTCAAGATTGACATAGTCATTCGCCAGATCCAGAGTGTCCATAATATCATTCTCATCCGCGCCATCGAAAACCGGCGTCGAGACATTGAAGCCGAGCGCCTTCGCGGCCAGACTCAGGTGAATCTCCAGAACCTGTCCGATATTCATACGCGAGGGCACGCCCAGCGGATTCAGCACGATGTCCAGCGGGCGTCCATTCGGCAGGAAAGGCATATCCTCAACCGGAAGCACGCGAGAGACCACGCCCTTGTTGCCATGACGGCCTGCCATCTTGTCGCCGACGGAGATCTTTCTCTTCTGCGCGATGTAGATGCGTACCGCCTGGTTCACACCCGGGGACAGTTCGTCGCCGTTCTCACGCGTAAATACCTTCGCGTCAACCACCACGCCGTACTCACCATGCGGCACCTTCAGGGAGGTATCACGAACCTCGCGCGCTTTCTCACCGAAGATCGCTCTGAGCAGGCGCTCCTCCGCGGTCAGCTCCGTCTCACCCTTCGGCGTCACCTTGCCGACCAGAATATCGCCTGCGCGAACCTCCACACCGATGCGGATAATCCCGCGGCTATCCAGATCTTTCAGCGCCTCGTCACCAACACCGGGTACATCCTTTGTGATCTCCTCCGGTCCGAGCTTCGTATCTCTGGCCTCCGCCTCGTATTCCTCTATATGAATCGACGTGTAGACATCATCCATGACCAAGCGCTCACTGATCAGGACAGCATCCTCGTAGTTATAACCTTCCCAGGTCATGAAACCGATCAGCGGATTCTTGCCCAGCGCGATCTCGCCACCCGAAGTGGACGGGCCGTCCGCGATCACCTCGCCCTTCTCTACCCGGTCGCCCTTGAAGACGATCGGTCTCTGGTTGTAGCAGCTGCTCTGGTTACTGCGCGCAAATTTCGACAGATGGTATACATCGCGCACGCCATTGTCCTGCCGCACCACGATCTCATCGGAAACCGCGCGCTCCACAACGCCGGACGCTTTTGCGATCACGCAGACACCGGAGTCAACCGCAGTCTTCTCCTCCATACCGGTTCCAACCACAGGAGCCTCCGTCAGCATCAACGGCACCGCCTGACGCTGCATGTTGGAACCCATCAGCGCGCGGTTCGCGTCATCGTTCTCCAGGAACGGAATCAAAGCTGTCGCCACAGAGAACACCATCTTCGGGGAAACATCCATAAAGTCAAACATGGTCTTGTCGTAAGACTGCGTCTCCTCGCGATAACGGCCGGAGACATTATTTCTCATGAAATGTCCTTCCGCATCCAACTCCTCGTTCGCCTGCGCTACATGATAATTATCCTCCTCGTCAGCCGTCATGTAGACGACCTCCTCGGTCACGCGCGGGTTCTTCGGATCAGACTTGTCAATCACACGGTACGGCGCCTCCACGAAACCATACTCGTTGATCCTCGCATAGCAGGCCAGAGAGTTGATGAGACCGATGTTCGGACCTTCAGGCGTCTCAATCGGGCACATTCTCCCGTAGTGGGAATAATGTACGTCACGCACCTCGAAACCGGCGCGGTCACGCGACAGACCTCCGGGACCAAGCGCGGAGAGACGCCGTTTGTGCGTCAGCTCGCCCAGCGGATTGTTCTGATCCATGAACTGGGACAGCTGCGAGGAACCGAAGAACTCCTTCACCGCGGCGGTCACCGGCTTGATATTGATCAGAGACTGCGCGGAAATACTCTCCGGATCCTGTGTCGTCATACGCTCGCGCACGACCCTCTCCAGACGGGAGAGACCGATCCGATACTGGTTCTGCAGCAGCTCTCCCACCGCACGGATACGGCGATTGCCCAGATGGTCGATATCGTCTTTATTGCCGATGCCATATTCCAAATTCATATTGTAGCTGATGGATGCCAGAATATCGTCCTTCGTAATATGCTTCGGAACCAGTTCGCTGACAGAACCACGGATAGCCTCTTCCAGCTCCTCCGGGTCGCTGTACTCCTCCAGCAGCTTTTCCAGAACCGGATAGTAAACAGCTTCCTTGACACCAATCTCCCACGGCTCACAGTCGACAAAGCTCTTTAGATCGACCATGCGGTTGGAGAGCACCTTGATATCGCGCTCCTCCCCCTTCACAACGACCCACGGGGCTGCGGAATTTTGCAACGCCTCGGCGAGCTTTGTATCGATCTTCGTGCCGGCCTCGGCAATGATCTCACCGGTGGAGAGATCGGCGACATCCTCCGCCAGCACCTGACCGCGAAGACGGTTCTTAAAGGAAAGCTTCTTATTAAACTTATAACGGCCAACCTTGGCCAGATCATAACGCCTGGGGTCAAAAAACATGCCCATGATCAGACTTTCCGCACTCTCGACCGCCAGCGGCTCGCCCGGACGGATCTTCTTGTAGAGTTCCAGAAGGCCTTCCTGATAATTCTGCGCCGTATCTTTGGACAGGGAAGCCAGAATCTTCGGCTCCTCGCCGAAGAGCTCCAAAATTTCCGCATCCGTTCCCACACCCATAGCACGGATCAGGACTGTAATCGGCACTTTACGGGTTCTGTCAACGCGAACATAGAAGACGTCGTTGGAGTCCGTCTCATACTCCAGCCAGGCGCCGCGATTCGGAATCACGGTACAGGAAAACAGGCGCTTACCCGTCTTGTCATGATCAATGCCATAATAGATACCGGGGGATCGTACCAGCTGGCTGACAATCACGCGCTCCGCACCATTGATCACGAAAGTACCCGTCTCTGTCATCAGCGGCAGGTCACCCATGAAGATCTCGTGCTCATTGATCTCGTCCGTCTCTTTATTGTGAAGTCGTACCCGCACCTTCATCGGCGCAGCATAGGTCGCGTCACGCTCCTTGCACTCCTCAATCGTATACTTCGCGCCCGCCACATCCAGCTTGAAATTTGTAAATTCCAGGCTCAGCTTGCCGCTGTAGTCCGTGATCGGAGAAATATCCGCGAAGGCTTCCTTCAGGCCCTCGTCCAGAAACCACTGGTAGGAATCTCGCTGGACTTCTATCAGATTCGGCATCTCGAGCACATCTTTTTTTCTGGAATAGCTCATTCTACTGTTTCTGCCGGATCTGACAGGTACGATTCTGTTCTTTTCCATTGACATTTCACCCCTTATATTTAATTCATTCGCAAATGGCTACGATTCAGAACCGCAGGCCGCAGACCGCCTGCTTCGCAGGCTATATGCCACCTGCGGTGTCATATGTCTGCGGCTGTATAGGCGTTCCGCCCATCACAAAATGAAAATACAGCCCCCAGCAGATAAATCTGCACCGTCTGCCTTTTCATTTTGCTGCTGTTCTGAATTGTTGGTTCGCAAATAAGTGCATCGTCCATGGTAGCACAAATTTTATTTTATGTCAAACAAATTATGGGATTTTTTTGAATTCTTCGATACACAGCCGCCCCTGCATTCGCAATCTTGTACGCGCAAAAAAGAGGACGCCGCCTGCGCGGTATCCTCTTTTCCATGCATAAGAATTATTTCAGGGTGACCTTCGCTCCCTCAGCCTCGAGCTTCGTCTTCAGCTCCTCAGCCTCAGCCTTGGACACGCCTTCCTTCACCATCTTCGGAGCCTCGTCGACAACCGCCTTTGCCTCCTTCAGGCCAAGGCCGGTAGCCTCACGGACAACCTTGATAACCTTGACTTTGTTCGGGCCGATCTCGGTCAGCTCGACATCAAACTCATCCTTCTCCTCCGCAGCCGGAGCATCTGAGCCCGCCGCTGCAACAACAACGCCCGCTGCCGCGGATACGCCGAACTCTTCCTCGCAAGCCTTTACCAGCTCGTTCAGTTCAAGAACACTCAGTTCCTTAATCGCATCAATAAATTCTGCAGTAGTCAGTTTTGCCATTTTTCTTTACCTCCAAATGTAATATT
>JAJQBC010000024.1 GCA_021203465.1 Lachnospiraceae bacterium
AGGTATATATGCTCTGTCTGATAGACTTCGGATATTTGTAGAAAGAGAACAGGCTGATGATTGAAAAAAAGAGTTACAATGTACTAGGCATTGACAGCGGATTATGCGGTACGGCCGGAATACGGCGGTACCGCGCGCAGAAAGAGGGATTTATTTTGACACAGAGGACAAGACTGGGACAGGAACGAAAGAGACAGCGGCGGCGGATTATGCGCAGACGGAGGATTCTGATCGCGGCGCTGGCGGCTCTTGCGGTGATTTATATTTGGGGCTGTTTTTATTACAGCAGGCATTTTTACGGCGGCGGGACCGTATTTGGCATCGCGATACGGGGTCAGACCGTGGAGAGCTTAAAGGAAGGGGTTCGGGAGAAAATCGGCAGCTACAGCCTTACGATCCAGACCCGGGACGGGGAGGAGACGATCACCGCGGAGGCGATGTGGCTGGAGTACGATGACCAGGAGGAGATCGACGCTCTTTTTGCGGAGCAGACGCCCGCGCTGTGGTTTCTGATGTTCCGGACAACGAAGGATGATCTGGATGTCGCGATGACGATAGACGAGCGTATGCTTGGCGAGGCGGTGGGTGCGCTCTTCTGTATGCAGACAGAGAACATGACGGCACCCACGGATGCCTATCTGGAGTATGAGGACGGAGCGTTTGTGGTCCGTGCGGAGACCTACGGCAATCAGTTGGAGTATGACACGGTTTATCCGGTGATCTACGATGCTGTTTTCGGCGGGGATTCCGTGATTTCTCTGGACGAACTCTCCTGTTATGTGGCGCCGGAGGTGTACAGCGACACGGAGGGGCTTCTGACAGAGTGCGACGAGGTGAACCGGGCGGCTGCCGTCGAGATTACATACGATTTCAGTGACCGGACGATGGTGGTGGACGGCTCCATGATAGCGGAGTGGATTGTTTTCGGAGAGGATTTCTCGTGGTCCCTTGACGAGGAGGCGATTGCGGATTATACTTATGAAATGACCTATGAGACGGATACCTTCGGGCAGACCCATACATTTACGACCTCCTACGGGTCCGAGATTACCCTGAAGGGCGGAGACTACGGCTGGTGTATCAACCAGTCACAGACGGTGGAGCAGTTGGTTGGCTTGATTCAGGCCGGGGAGCCTGTCACGACGGAGCCGGTTTACCGCTACAGCGGGATCTGCCGCGATACGGACGATATCGGGGATTCCTATGTGGAGGTCTGTATTTCCACGCAGACGATGTGGGTGTACAGTGAGGGCGAGTGCGTTGTCACCACATCGATCGTGACCGGCGATGTGGCAAAGGGCTACGATACGCCGTCCGGCGGCGTGTGGGCGATTGACGCCAGACTGCAGGATTACATGATGACCGGACAGGACTATGATGTCGAGGTCAGCTACTGGCTGCCCTTCACCGGCAATGTCGGCATACACGACGCGGCGTGGCGCAGTGAGTTCGGCGGAGATATATACAAGACAAACGAATCACACAGCTGTGTCAACACACCGGTCTCAGCGATGAAGACGGTGTATGAGTATGTGCAGATCGGCTGGCCGGTGATTGTATACTAAGGAAGGGGAGAGGTTGGACAGATGTCAGAGCATGAAGTCGGAAAAAAAAAGAACGGAAAGAAAGGACGTGACCGGATTGTCACCACGGTTTTGCTGATCGCGGCGGTTGCGGTGATGGTCTTTGCCATTGCAAAGCTGATCCCGATCCTCATGGATTACAGGAATTCGGATGATACCTATATGGATCTTGCTGGAGATATCGTGGATGCGGGGACGAACGGGGAGGAGACCGAGGATGAGGAGGAGACCGATTGGTCGGAGGTCGTGATTGATTTTGATTCTCTGAAAGCGATCAATTCCGATGTGGTCGGCTGGATCCGCTTTGACGATACCACGGCGCTCCCGATCGATTACCCCATCCTGCAGGGGGTGACGGACGACACCTATCTGCGGACGAACCTTTACGGGGAGCCTTACACGGCCGGGAGTATTTTCCTTGAGTCGGCCAACTCCTCGGATCTCTCGGATCTGTACAATATTATCTACGGACACAACATGAGAAATAATTCCATGTTCGGATCGCTAAAACAGTACAAGCGCAACGAGGATTTCTACGGTGAGAACCAGTTCTTTACGATTTATACGGAGGAGGGCACATACCGCTATCAGATTTTCGCCTACGAGGAGATAAAGGACGACAGTAGCTTTTACAGTGTCGGGTACGCGGCGGACGACGCATATCAGGATCTGATCGACGAGATCGTGGCTGGTTCGATGCGGGACACCGGCATCACGCCGACCGCAGGCGACAGGATCGTCATGCTTTCCACCTGCACCTCCACCGGGGATGATTACCGCTTTGTCGTGTTCGGGGTCTGCACGGAGGAGTTGACCTATTAGGTGATTGTAAAAAGTTGTATGAAAAGTGGTTTTTCGTGAATATAGAGTAAAGTTTTTGTCAGTTGAATAAAAGAAAATATGGTTATCCCTTTTAAACCGCAACAGAGCGAGCGGCGGCGATAGCCAAG
>JAJQBC010000148.1 GCA_021203465.1 Lachnospiraceae bacterium
CCCCCTAAGACCCCCTCCCCGCCGCCATTGTACCACAGGCCGCGAGATTCGTCAAGCATAAATTCTCGATTATTGAGAATTTTTTAGTGTGAACGCGGGACATTTTGCAGGGAAGGGCGGGAATCAGCGTTTTCCCTTGTGCTGCTTATACCAGCTATCTTCGCAGGGGAAGGGGCAGGCATAGCAGCCTCGTTCGCTGGGGTCGCATCTCTGTTCTTCCTCCGGCGTGGTGCAGATGCCGACAATCGCCGCCACCCAAACAGCAACCAAAAAGGCCGCGAGAATGATGTCGCTCATTTCAGGCCCTCCATGGTCACGAAGCCAGTTTTCCCGTCGTAGACCACATACAGCCACTTCGTGCCGGAAACGGTAGTGTAATAGCCGTAGCAGCGCACGGTCTTTCCCTTCGGAATCACGCAGATCACATTGGCGGATACCAGCGTACCCGGCACATAGCGCATATTGTATGCGCCCTTCGTGGTGTACGTTCCGGCCAGGGACTTGTCGAAGGACTGCGCCGCCGCCAGCTTGTAGGTGGTCGTGCTGCTGGTGGTGCTGGTGCTGGAGCTGGTGGAACTGCTGCTGTCCGTTGTGCTGCTCTCCGTCCCTGCATAGGTATCATAATACTTCTGACCGTAAGAGGCGCGGGTGGACTTCACGCTGCTGCCCTGGTCGGCAGGGCATTCAAATTTCGTCAGGACGGCGTTGGATGCCTGCAAGACGGTCGTCGCATTTTTCAGCGTTGTAAGGACGGAAGAATAGCTCTCCGACAGCTCTTTGTAGAGGAAACCAAGCTGCATCTCCAGATTGCCGATGGAGGCGTTTTGCGCGTCTGCATAGGCTTTCAGGTTCTTCTTCCGCGTGGAGTATGTCCACTGCGCGAGGCCATACCCGGCGCTGTCGCTGGAGAAGTTGCTGTAGCTGCCGTCGTCCACGGCGGCGGTGTAGGCCGCGTCGGTGTACCCCAGCTTTGTGTTGTAGGTGTTCTGGAGGTTGTTCGGAATCAGGCCGGATTCCGCGTACAGGTTCCCCATCAGACCGGCCACACCGTAGGCGTTCCCGATCTTACCCATCAGATAGTCCCAGATGGTCTTGGAGTCTGCCGTGGAGCTGGCGGCGGCTTTCGTGCTGCTGCTGGTGGAGGTACTGCTGGCGGAGGAGGATGTGGTGGCCTGGTCGGAGTAGTCCACATAGGGCAGCTTGCCGTGCTTCGTCCACGTCCGAGCGTTATACCCGCTCTTGGTGCCGATGTTTTTCACGGCGGTAATCTGCACCTTGTTGTCCCAGGAGGGGGTGCATTCGACGCACAGGCCGTCCCCGATGTAGATGCCGATGTGTCCGCTCAGCCAGCAGACTTCGCCAGGGGTCATGTTGGCCCAGCCAGTGGTGCTGATGTCGGAACACTTCGTAATCATGGAATCCGCGCTGATGTCCGGCACACCGTTGGAGGCGTAGGTCGCGCCGCCATAGGTCTTTGCGCTGTTGCCGCTCCAGCCCCACAGGATGCCTTTAATCAGACACACGCAATCAAACCCATAATAGGGCGGGTCTTTGTCCGCCACGGCCTTAATCATGGCCGTGCGGGTGGACTGCTTGTTGTAGGTGTGGTTCGTGCAATACCGGCTCACATTGGAGCCGGTGAGCGGAGCGCCAAAACAGCCCATCACATAGAGGGTGTTGTAGTTCTTCGCAATGTCGATGGCCTTTTCAACAAAGGTCTTGCTTTTCATAGTTGCCATTGGTTAGCTGCCCTCGCTTTCTTTTGTGGCGCTTGCGGTGGTTCCCTGGACATACTCCTGAACCGCCGTGTTGGTGCTGAGTAGGTTCTTCATGCTGACCAGTGCCTCGTCAACCAGGCCGGAGAACATCTCAAAGGAAATGATTCTCGCCAGCGCGGAAAACCGCTCGATGAACATATTGTAGACATAGCGCAGCTTCAGTTGGCCGGTGCCGGAGCCAAGCTCTTTCTCGGCCTCGGTCACGGCCCACAGCAGCCACTCCGTCACAGATTTTAACTGCTCGTTGGTCGGCCTGCGCAGGAATACATAGAGGCAGTACCCCGCGACGGCAAGCACGGCGACCGCCGCGACCAGCAGATACCAGTTTTCGATTAGAAATTTCATGGTGATTATCCTCCCACTTCTTCATCCGGGGGTATGTCCTCGGCGGGGTTGTCCCGTCCCCCGGATTGTGCCAGAGCTTCATTGTGATCTCTGTCGTTCAGCTCCCAGTTCCTATCGCGGTTCTTCTCCTTCGAGGTTTTAATCCAGCCCATCACCCCGCACTCGCCGCCGAGGACGGTAAAGACACAGGTGCAGAGGGTGTCCGGGATGGCTCCGTATGTATCGAACGTCCACATCATGGCGATTGTGAACGCCAGGAGAGACACGCCGACAATAATCAGGATGATATTCATCGTCCCGAATTTGCCTAACCGCTCCCCAAGGGAGGGCCTCTTGACCGAGGCTTTTTTCTTCTCCTCATGTTTCATACCGTTACATCCCGATTCTGGAGAATACGAACCCGATCACGATGCTGACCACCGCCGTCAAGACGTACCCGACGACCTTGCGCCACATCTCGCCGTCCCGCCCTTCCAGCGTTTCCAGCCGTTCGCTCTCCTTGGCCTGCTGTTTCGCCATGCTCTCCACGGAAACCGCCAGCTTCTGCACGGAGGCGGCGAGGTTGCCGATCTCCTTCGTGCTTTCCTCCAGCAGCTCAATCCGTCTGTCCTGCCGCTTGTCCCACTGGTCATGGGCTTCAAATTTCGCCTCGACAGTCTTGCGAAATTCCTCATGTTCTCCCCTTGGCAGGGGGGTGTCCATAGTCATTTCAAGTTTCCTCCTCGTTCCGTGTTGTGGATGGGGCGAAGGTGATACTCGATGATGTCAAGCTCCCGCTCCGCCTCCTCTGCCGCCCTGTCGAACTCCTGCCGGACAGCATCGTCCACGGCAAGCTGCTCCCGGATGAAAGCAGCCTGCCTGCGGACAACGTCGCTCGGCGTGGAGGTCACAGAGCAGAGCCGGTCAATCAGTTCCAGGTCGCTCATGCGCTGTTTCCTCCGTCTCGCTTATTCCTCTGCCAGTTCCTCGCAGCCGCTGTCGATCAGCAGCTCCTTGACCTGCTCTTTGAGCTTGGCCGGAACCTGTGCAAAGGTTTTCTTGCCGAGAATAATCTGCTGGCACCAAAGCATAGCCATCATGTCTGCACCCCCTTTCCCGTATAAAATTCGGATAAGTACACGCCTGATGAGATTACCCATAGACGACCTCCGACATTTCCAAAAGGCACTCCAGGAGCATTTCGTTCTGCTCCGTCAGCGCCGCCAATTCCTCCTGTAGCTGTTCCGCCAGGAGGAGGGCCTTGGACTTCTTCACCGTTTCGGTGGTTGTGTCCTCGCTGCTTTCGCTGTCGTCCGTGCCGGTGCCGCTGTCCGTGTCGGCCAGCACCCCGTTGTCGATCAGCTCCTGCCGCAGCTCCTCGTAGGTTTCCTCGTCAATCTCTGTGGCGGTGGTGTATTCGTACCCGTCAATTTCTTCCGCGCCCTCCAGCAGATAGATGGTGGAGCCGTCCGAGGTAGTAATGCCGGTGGCGTTTTCCTCGCCGCAGGCAAGCCAGATGCCGTTTTTGCTCTGGCGGCGGACATAATTCAGGCCGCTGCATACATCGACGATTTCCCCGTCTGATACGATTTTGTAGTACATTCCCTTTGCTCCTTTCCGGCCAGCCATGGGTCGATGAATAGCTGGTCAAATAGTTTGTTGATGGACTGCGTGACCTGGCAGCAGCGCGTCCCAGCGATACTTGCCGCATTTTGATGATGCCCTGCCGCATCTCCTCATACCGTCTCGCCACGTTGATACCGCACCGGGCTTTGTACGCCTGAACGCTGGCTTTCCAGCTCACGCCCCGGAAACAGCAGTTCGCGGAGCGGTATAGGTGCATAAAGCTGAACACCTTGTCATAGTCCAGCGCGTCCCCGACCTTCTCCTGCCGTTTCTCCATTCTCGCGGCTCTGCGCCGCTGGTATCGCGCTTCATGTCTTTCTGCGCTTGTCATGTGTAAAAAAGTCTCCTGTGTAGTAGTTATCAATGCACCCCGTAAGGATTAGGCTGTATGCGTTTATCTATCCTCAAAATGTGACCGGGCATGAAACCGGGGTGACGCACACCCTTCCGGCCATGCAAGAAGCGTCCGCCCGCACATATCGGGTTCAGGCATTATGACTGCCCTATGCGAATTTACCGTGGTACACCCACGGAGGGTTTACCTCTCCTTCTATAAAAATGGCACGGATTTCAGCTTTCGCTTACTCTGTCAGGCCAAGAGGAAATCTCTTATAGAATCCGAGGACGACACCATTCCGGTTGTTCGCGTTGTTGTTGTTGTTCGGGTTGCCGCTGGCGTTCACATTGTAGAAGTTGTTCGTGTTGTTGATATTCGCCGAACGCTCCCACCAGTTGCAGACGGCTCCAGAGCGAATTGTAGAGATAAACCCAAGTGTGTCTTTATTCTGTTTTGGCCGCGCCGCCCTTGCCCTTCTGCTTGGGCGGCTTATGCAGTTCCATCTTTCGGACGTAGTGGAGGTTTCCTTTCAGCGCGTTTTCCTCGTCCTTGCAGAGCGTCATAAACTCCTCCAGCAGTCTCCCGCTTTTCTCTGCCTCCTCATTCTGGCTCCTGCCGTCCTTCTGGCCGCAGATGGGAAAGAGGCTGAACGCCCGCTCGATTTTCCGCGCAAAGGCGTAATTCGCGCCCAGCGCCCGTTCCAATTCCAAAGCCCGTTCCTGCCGCTCATCTTCGGTCTGCGGCATGATGGCGTTGGCTTTCTGCGCGTGTTCGTAGACTTCCGAGGCTAAAGCCACCGTGCGCTGCGTGATAATGAACATATAGCTTTTCGGCCACTTCTTGCAGACCTCCATTGCCCGTTGTTCGATGGTGTCCGCCGTATCGACGAACTGCACGCCGCTTTTGCCTCTGTCGCCCTTTGGGACTGACATTTTGATGATCACCTTCTTTCATGCCTGCCATCTATGGGGGCATAAGGCCCCCATAGATGTTAAAGATTGGCTCATACTTCGCCAGAGCAGAAGCCGAGGACGACACCAATCCGGTTGTACGCGTTGCTGCTGTTGTACGGGTTGCCGCTGGCGCCCACATCGTAGAAGTAGCTCGTGCTGCCGATATTCGCCGAACGCTCCCACCAGGTGCAGACGGCTCCAGAGCCGTCTGCCAGGTACTTCAAACGGCTGTCGTTGTCTGTGAAAATCGGGTACTGCGTACCCTCATCCATATAGGGATGATAGGATTTGTAGCCGTTGACCTCCGCGCTGGACAACAGCCACATCCGATACAAGCCGCCCTCGATGCGGTAGCCGCAGTTGCCGAGGTTGTACTTCTTGTAGGCCGGGATGATGGTGTTGAAGGTGCCGATGGGGAGCTGTTCCAGGAAGTCGCCGCTCTCCTGGCTGTTGGCCCATTCCGCCAGGGCCGTATTTCCCCAGCCGCCCCAGTTGCGGGAATAGCCGTAAGCCTTGACCGTGACAATATCGCCCTCGACTACCGGCACGGAAATGACCGCGCCCGTGCTGAACTCCATGAAGTTGTTCCAGTTATTGGTGTAGTCAGCCTTGAACACGATGCGGGGAATGCCCGTGCCGTTGTACAGGTTCTTTGCGGCGGTGTTGTACGGGTCTTCGCCGGTGGTGTCGAAGATGATGCCGCCGAAGTCGCTGAACTCCACCCGCTCGTTGGTCATATACGCCCATTGATGCTGCGTGTCGCCCCAGGCGGTATAGGCCGTGCCAGACCAGCCCACGATTTGCTCTCCTGCGGCCTCCATCATCTTACCCAGCTTGTAGAAGGGGTTGCTTGCGTCCACGTCCGTATCGGACAGGTAGAACTCACAAAGGCTGTGGCTTTCTATGTCCGTGCTGCCGTAGTAGCCGTTCATGTCGAAGTACCAGGTCGTGGTCGTCCCGTCCGCGTGGGTCACGACGATCTGCGCCAGGTACGTCGGGCCAAGGGCCTTGATGTCGCAGTAACCGGCGCTCACTTCCTCGTCCGTGGCCGTGTGGTCGTGGTTCAGGAGGGCGAGGGCCGCGTCGTTGGTGGCGCTGCTGTGGTCGTCGTCGTCGCTGACGATGGCCTCATCCTTGCCGATCTGGAAGTTGAAGCAGTGCTTATAGCTGGGGTTCATCTGCCGGGCGTCCGTCAGGCAGTTTTGGAATGCGAAGGTGATGCCGGCCTTTTGGGTTTCTTTCTCGTCGGTGTAGTCGTGGTTGAAGTCCAGCACCTGTTGGGTGATGGTTTCCCCGTTGTAGGCCGTGAACTGCCGCGTGTCTCCCACGGCGATACTCACCACCGCCAGGGTGGAGGTGTCGGTCAGGATGTATTCGTTGCTGTCCTTGTAATAGGCCACGGTGATACCGTCCGCCGCCCCGTTCTGGATGGCAATGGCGCAGAACAGCCGTTCTCCGTCCGTGAGCTGGTCAAGGCTCTTGGACGCGCTTGGGAACTCCACCGCCGAGAAGGTGGCGTACAGGTCGATTTCCAGCGGCATTCCGTCGCTGTCGATTTTCGCCGAAGCGTCCGGGAAAACCTGAATGTATTCGTAGCTGTTTCCGTCCTCGTCCGCCCAGCCGGTGAAGATGTAGCCGTCCTTGGTGGGCCAGTCGGACGGGAACTGATAGGCATAGCCGTAATACACGCCCTCCACGCGGCCCAGCGTCTCGGTGTCGTCCTCGGCGGCATAGAAGTTGATATTGTATGCCTGCAAGACCGCGTTCCACTTCGCCGTGCAGACAACGTCCGTCGTCACGTTGGAATAGCTGTAATCCCAGCCACGGAAGGAATAGATATACTGCACCGTGTAATCGCGGGAGGGCACGGAGGGGGCCGTGGCGCTCTGCCCGTCGAGGATGGTTTGCTCACTCAGCAGCACACCGTCCGCCCAGAACTGCACGATATGGTATTTCTCCGTGTAGTTGATGGTCAGGTTGGGGTAGAGGGTGTTCAGGGTTTCCAGGAGCGTCTCGCGAATGCTGGGAACGGTCACGGTGCCGGTGATGGTGGGATAGGTCATGTCGTCGTCCACGGCGTTGCCGTTCGCGTCGATGGCTTTTCCAGCCCAACTGTCGTCCGCCAGCATTTCCAGCAGCGTCTCGTCGTCCAGCGTCCAGTCCACGCCCACCAGACGCAGCCGCGTCAAGGACGTGCCGCGCTCCGTCAGGATGTCCTCCACCGGCACATTGGGGGTGTTCTCCACCCGCAGGCGCAGGATGCCGGAATAGCTCTCCAGGGTGCATTCCTCCATCTCGCCGTGGTCGATGATGGTCAGGGCCGTCAAGCCGCTTGGCAGCTTGGCGATCTTCATATAGCCGCCCTCCGGGAAGGTGACGGCGGAGAGGGCCGAGCTGGTGGCGTAGACTTCTTCGATCAGGTCGCAGTTGGACAAGTCCAGGGTGCCGGAAAGCGCCGTCAAGTTGCAGACGTTCAGCTTTTTCAGCATCGTCAAATAGGCCACGTCGGGAATGGCGGTCAGCAGGCTGTTGGAATAGCCCTCCGCGTCGCTGCCTAAAATCAGGTCGGTCAAATTGGTGCAGAGGGACAGGTTTTGCAGCTTCGAGGGGTACAGCACCGACAGGTCGCCAAAGCTCTTGATATGGCTGGCCCCGTACATGGCCAGCACGATGTCCGACCAGTTGCCGGAGGAGGCTGGCTTCATTTCGATGCTTTCCCCTTCCAGGCACTTCCCGCCGATGTAGGTGCCGCTGTTGCCCCATTCGGTGTAGCAGTACAGCGCCTGACAGGGAGTGATGGAGAACGCAAGGTCTTCCGGCTCCGATTCGCCGCGATTGACGCGGAGGTTGAAGTTGTCGTTGATATAGCTGTCCTCTAAGTATTTGCTGTCCAGCATAGCCATACGCTTTGTCACGAAGTCCCGGTGATAGCTCTCCATGCTGGATTTCACCAGGTACATATAGGCGGCGGTGTGCAGCCATTCGTTCGTCTCGTAGGTGTAATAGCCGCCCTCGTAAGCGTCGATATACTTGAACCGCTGGTCTCTGTTCGCCGCCACGATAGGCAGCGCGGCGGTCAGGTCGTCGATGAGGGCCTGCAAATACAGCGTGGTGGACAGGGTGCCGGAGGTGTCGCGGAACTGGCAGTACAGGGCTTTCAAATCGTCGTAGAACGCCGCGTACCATAGCTTCCAGAACAGATTCGAGGAGCCGTTGACGATCATAGCGCTGTTGTAGCTGTCCCACATCTCCGCGTAATAGGGGAACTGGTCATAGCCGTTGTTATCCGCGCCCAGGCAGCTGTCCATGTCGTACAGCGTCGGGTAGATGGGGTCGAAGGTGCTGTTCACCCAGTCCACATTGCTGATGTCCACCTCGCCGCTCCCGTCCGTAGCGATCAGGTCGGAGACGGAAATCTCGTTGCCGTCCAGGTCAAGGATTTGCTGGTTGTTGGTGTATATCGTGGCGAAGAAGTTCTTCGAGAGGTTATCCACCAGCAGTGGCACCTCGTTGGCGATAAAGTAGTGGGCCGTGTGGTGCGCGTTGAAGTGCTTCGAGAACTCCGCCTTGAAAATCGCCAGCTTCAGCGCGTATTCCGTGTCGTATTCCACGTCGTTGTAGGTGCCGCCCGTGCCGCTCTCCGTGGAGGCATCCAGGAAGTTTGCCCGCTGCACCACCCAGGAATAGTGCATCTGCATTCTGTCAAGGTCAGGCTCCAGCCCCTCGTCCTCCAAGTCGCCCTGGTCGGGATAGGTGCTCTCCAAAGCGTCCTGCCATGCCGGATAGGTGTTGCCGTCGCTGTCGGTACGCTCCGCCTGGAGCTTGTCGGTTTTCCAGTTGCAGATGTCCTCGGAGTTGTCCAGGTATTCATACTTCTGGCACACCGTCACATTGCCGCTGTCGCTGTCGTCCTCCAGGCCAAAGGCGTTGCTGTTGCTCTTGTCGTTGTTCAGACAGTACCGCCCGATAAATTCCGGGGTGTCGCTCTCCGTGTCGCGCTGGAATACCAGGATGGGGTAGCCCATAACGGAGGTCTGGATGCTGCTGTCCAGCTCCTGCGGCGGGGTCTTTTCTTCAAGGAGCGTCTGCCAGTAGTTCGCATTGCCGGTGTTGGCGCTGTCCGGCGACATATAGTCCGCCTTGATACAGATGGTTTCCACCGGCTGGCGGTCGTCGAAGATGTAGACCTTGACCTTCTTGAACACGCCCTCGCTGTTCAGCTTGTAGAAGGTCAGCTTGTAGTTTTTCTTGAGGTAATACTGCGAGGATGTACCCTGGACGTTGGACTGCACGCCATAGTTGCCGTCGCTGTCCGTCTCCATGTAGTCATATTCCGCGTAATACCCGTCGTCACAGCTGCCGTCCGGCTTGTATAGCAGCACGCCCACCTTGGTCTTGTCGCCCTTGTAGGCGGACAGGGTGCCGGTGATCACCATGCACGAATACTGCTGCACCGACAGGCTGAAATCAATGTCGTCGTTGTCGTCCACGATGGCGTTCTCATCGTAGACCTCCACCTTCTCGCTGACGCTGGGTAGGTCGTAGATGTAGTTCTTCAGCACCCCCGCGTCGTCCAGCGCGTAATCATAGAAGCGCATGGAGTACACGTCCAGAATGCAGGATTCCGCCGCGATATGCGGCAGCGCGTCGGCGGACGTGAAGCTGTCCGAGGAGTACACCACAGCGCTTGCAAGCTGCCCGTTGACGTAGATGCGGAGAAGCTGCTTCTGCGTCCCGTCGCTCTCCTCGTAGTACCCCAACTGCTCAATCACGAAGGACAGCCGCACCTTGTCCAGCGTGGAGGAATACGGCACATAGGGGATCACGTTCTTGTTCAGGATGTTCCCGTCCTCGTCCGTCGTCACGCTCATGGAATCCGACAGCATATACGCATAGGACGGGAAAATCTTGATACCCACGCCGGTATTGCTGTCCCAGATGCTGATGATTTCCGCGCCCTCGTCCGTGACCTTCTGCGTCTTGAAGGAAATCTCAAAGGTGCGGCCCGCCGCCGTGGGGGAACCGGCAAGCTGGATTTTCTGGCTGTCGTCGTCCGTCCAGGATGCGGCCAGGAACGGCAGATTGAAGTCTACCTCCGCGCCGCCGCTCACCCGCAGCACCGGGTAGCCGTCGTCGTCGGTCAGCCAGCCGTTGGAGCGGAAATTGAAGTTGGACAGCGTTCCCTTGATGGTGGTGTCGATGTTGTCCTTGCTGGTGTAGCTGGCGGACATATACGACTTGGAGCTGTCATTGTTGCTCCGGCCAGAGGCAGAGAAGGCCGCGATCAGGCGGGTAGAAACGTCGGTCAGGTCGCGGTCGCCGGAAATGGCGTTGACATACACCTCGAAGGTGCGCACCGTCTCGCCCGACACCAGCTCCAGATAAATTGTGCCGCTGGAGGGGTAGTCCGTGATGCTCCATGTCCGTACAGACTGGTTGACCACGTTTTCAAGGGTGTTCTGGCTGTAATATTCCTTCTCGCCGTCTGCATCCAGCGTATAGATACCCAGGGTGATTTCGTCGGTGTAGTCGCTGCCGTAGGTGTACACCACATATTCCACGGTAATGGTTTCGCCGTATGTCACCTCGTCCACGTCGAATGTGGAGCCAATGATTACGTCGCTTTCGCCCGTGCTGTAGATGATGTCATATACCAGCTCCGGCGATTTCGTCCCATCTTCCGTCAGGAAGTAGCACCGCAGCGTATGATGCCCGTGTCCGTAGCTGGACAGGTTCAAGGTCTGCGTCAGCTGCACATTGTGGCTCGTGCCGATGTCCGTCGAAGTGTACAGTTCATCGTCGATGTAGAAATACATCACCTTGGAGAGGCTCTTGCCCGTCACACGGTACAGGAAGGAGATCGCACTGGAATACGCCGTGCTGTCGGAGAAGGTCGAGGTCAGCGACAAGTCCACCACATTCAGTGTGAAGTTCAGCGTCTTAATGGTGCCGCTCTCGCCGCCCGTCACCTGGATTTTGAAATAGTTGGTGCCGGTGGAGAGGTACGAGGTACAATCAATGCTGTTCGTTCCCTGGTCGATGTTCTCCGTCTTGACCAGCTCGTAGTCGCTGGTGCCGGTCCTGATGTAATACTGCGCCGTCGCCGCAACCGTCGTCCGCTCTGTCCCGTAATACTCGTAGTATTCATAGGTCAGGGTGCAGGACTGGCCGCTGGGGAAACTCAGGTTTGCCGAGGTCATGCCGTTAATCAGGCGGCAAGTGTACGCGGAGCCGGTGCCGGAGCCAGTCGCGTTGAACTCCGTCCGGCAAAGCTCCACGCCGTTGCTGTCCAGCAGGATTAGGTACTGGTTGCCGCTGTCGTCCTCCTCCGTGGTCATGGACAGGCCCGTGATACCGGCGACGATGGTTGTACCCACGCCCACCCGCTGGCCCGTCTTGTCCAGCAGATACAACACCTGTGCATCCTCGTCAAAGTCCACGTCGAAGCCGATGTTTGTCAAGAAGGTTTCCAGCGGCACCCGCCGCACGGCCTCCTTCGTGTCGCCGTCGTCGTCCGTGACCTGTTGTGTGACCAGCACATACGCTTCATCCAGGATGGATGAGGCCACCTTTTTATCCGGCAGTGAAATTAGTCCCATTTGTTAGCCTCCTAACTTATTTGAATGCAATATAACGGTAGGTTTCCGAACTCTTGTTGGTCATGATGTTATAGCTGGCGTTGTAGCTGACATAGAAACCGTTGGTGCCGATCATCAGGCCCGTATGGTTGTCGCTCCAGCTGTATTCATGGTTGACAGCCGTACAGGAGCGGATACGCAGGCCCCGGTTGCCGACAGCCAGACCGCCGCACAGACCGTCCACGTCGTCGCCCACCATGCCGCGCCCGTTGCACACGAACACCGCCGAGGGAGTGAAGTCCAGGGAGATTAGCCGCTTCACCGTTCCGTCGCCGGTGTACCAGCCGAACACCATGTCGCTGCTGGTGGTGCTGATTTTGGACGACAGGGCCGAGGCCAGCGCGTCCAGAGAGGTCACGCCCGTTCCGCCCATGCTTGCCGGAAGTGTCCCGGACAGGGAGGACAGGGTGTGGGTGTGGCTCGAAGCCGCCGCGCCGATCTTGGTACAGGTGATGGAGTGGGGGTTGCTGGCCTTGAGGTGGGTAATCAGCGCCGAGACTGCCGCCTTGAGCTTTGAGAATAGGGAGGCGGTCGTTTCTCCTGATGCCAGTTCGCTGACCGTCGATACCGTGTCGTCGAAGGTGATCTTCATATCGGACGGCGCGACATTCTCCACGTTTCCAAGGCCCACCTGGTCGGCGGTGGTATTATGTGGGTTGTCCGTATCTCGAATATGCTCTGACAGCGCCGCCTTGGTCGCGTACAACGCGCCCTCGCCGATGGTGGCCGTTACGCTCTCCGCGTCGCCCACCATGACCAGCAGCGTAAATGTGGTGGTAATCACCCGCCCGCTGGTATTGTCGGGGATGTAGTCGTACAGTTCTCCCGCGTCGCAGTAGGCATACAGCTCCGCGTCGCCGTCGTCCACGCTGGCAAACACGCCGGTTTCACACCATTTGAAGCCCTCCTCCAGGTCGCTGTTTGTGAGGACGAACGTCAGGCTTACATAGTTGCTCCCCTGTAGAATCTCCGTGATTTCGCACTCCATCAGCGGGTTTAACAGGTCGGTCAATGCGTCCGCCGTGTTCGGCTGCGAGATAGAACAGGTGATGCTTACGTTGCTGGCCACCCAGCTTGTGCCGGAGTATTCATAGAGCAGGAGGTCGGATGTGGAATACCACCAGTCGCCCGTCGCCGCCTCCACCGGGGAGGAATCGGAATAGGTGAACGTGCGGTCTGTGTCCTGAATCCAGCCCGACACATACTCCATCAGCACCTCCGCGCCGTAGTCGTACCACAGGTCGCCGTCATAGCCGACCCCCGGCTCCGTCGCCGAGTAGGTGAAGATCGTCGTGGTGTCCGTCGCCCAGACGATGCCATAGGCTCGGAGGATTTTGTTGTCGGAATCAAACCACCAGTCGCCAATCGCCGGATTGTCCGGCGCGGCGGCTCCATAGGTAAACTCCTGGTTGCTGTCCGGCGCCCAGGCGGGGCCGTACTCGTGCAGCTCCGTGTCATACCACCAGTCGCCGTCCTCCGGGTCTGTGGGTGTGGTGTCGCCGTAGGAGAAGTTGTGCGCGGTGTCCTCGTCCCAGGTCACATCGTACTCATGCAGCACATCCGAGGCCGTGTCGTACCACCAATCGCCGCTGGCAGGGCTGTCCGGGGCCGTGTCGCTGACGGTGATCGTGTTGGTCGTGTCCTCCGACCAGGTGGCGACGCTCTCTCCGTCCTCGTCCAAGTCCAGGCTGCATTTCTTCAACAGGCTGTTGGCTGTGTCGTACCAGTAATCGCCGTCCGAGGGGTCGCTTGGCTCCTCCTCGCTGATGGTGATATTGCTGGTTTCCTCTGTCCAGACCGCCGTGCAGACATACAGCAGATATTTCAGTGTGCTGTACCAGTAGTCGCCCGTGACCGGGTTCGTCGGCTCCTCGTCGCCCACCGTAAGCGTCGCCGTGGTCTGGCTGTTCCAGATGCTTTTGTACACATAGAAGATGGCGTTGGCTGTGTCGTACCAGTAATCGCCCAGGGACGGGCTTGTCGGTGCCACCGTCGAACAGGTGATGGTCACGCTCTGGCTCACCCACCCGTTGCTGCAAACATAAAGAACGCCAGTGGTCGAGTTGTACCAGAAGCTGCCCTCCTCCGCGTCGCTTGGGGCCGTGTCGCTCACTACGATTGCGCTGCTCGATGTCTGCCAGGATTCTGTGTACCGATACAGCGCGTTGTTCTCCATGTCGTACCAGTAATCGCCGTCCGCCACAGAGGACGGAGCCTCCGCGTTCCCCAGCTTCACCAGGGTAAAATTCAGCGTCTGACCTGTCATGGCCTTAACCATCATGGCCTTGCCAGCGTCAGTCAGCTGCGGAATCAATGACATTCAGATTGCCTCCTCTCATTCATTGTCCACGAGGATGTTTCCGTCCTCGTCCATAAGATACTCCCCGTCCTCGTCCACGAGGATGTTCACATCGTCAATGCCCGTCTCGTCCATTTCCGTCAGCGTGATGGTTTTCACCGCGTACAGGCCCACGCCGATGTAGACCGTCAGCGTCCCTTTCCGCAGCAGATTGATGGAATAGGCCAGGTGGGAGGGCTTGGTCTTGTTGACCTTCTCGATGATGACCGTGTAGTCGATGGCCTCGCTGCCCTCGCCAATGGTGATGGTAAACTGATAGTGTGGGTTGTCCTCTGTGACATCCACTGTCCGGCCCGTCATGGCCTCCAGAACGTCCTCCAGGCTGGCCGGTGTCACAGAGCCGCCCCGCGTCATTTTGACCCGCACAGCGGTTTTCCGCTTCTCGTCGGTCTTGCTGTCGTCCGGGGTGATGCCGTACATCTGCTCCCAGTAGGGCAGCGCCCAGGTGCATTGCTCAAAAAAACACTGCGCCCGGAGGCTGTCCACCAACTCCCGCGCCTCGTCCCATTCCAGGCCCATGACCTCAAACAGCCATTTGCCGACGTAGGAATCCTCGTAAATAGGCGAGACGCGGGACATCATGCGCTGGGCGCTTTCACTCGTGGGGAATTGCTCCAGGTCAAATGCCATAGGCTTATTCCTCCTCGTCCTCGCTGGATGAAGCGTCCGTTACCAGTGTCCCCAGCACGGGCATTTCCGTACTGTCGATGGTGATATTCGTCCGCCCATCGTTGACCCGCAGATGCGCGTAATCGTCCACGCCGTCCACCGACAGGATGGTCGCGCCGATGATACTGCGCTTCACCACCCCCGCGCTCTTGGCCTCCAAAAAGTAGGCGGTCAGGGCGCTTTGGATGTCGGCCAGCACCGTGTCAGAATCCGCGTCGTCCTCCAGCGTCAGGTCGCAGGAGATGTTGATTTCCACCGTGTCAGGGGCCGTCACCGTCACCGTCGCGCCGATGGGGGCCAGCCGGAGATCCCTGTCGTCCGGCGATACGATGTAGTCATATACCGCCTCCACAATCGCGTCGCTGGCCGGGTCGCCGTTCTCGTCAATGAGAACCAACAGCACCGTTCCCGGCCCGTCCCATTCCGGCACCACAATGACCTGGCCCACGCCCGTCACCGCCAGCGCCCAGCGGGTGTAATCGGAATCACAGCCCACATAAGAAGCGTCCCGTTCCTTGTAGTAGGTCATGATTCGATCTCGGAGGTCGTCGTCGTCCTCCTCCACCGTGCCGCCGCTGGTGGCCTCGTCGTTGGTGACTTTCTCGATGTTCTCCAGTTCCTCGGTCGCCATGATGATAATGGTGTCTGCGGCGACGTTCCCGCTGGTTCCCGCCTCCACCGCCTGGATGGGGATTTCCACCGTGCCGGTGTAGTCGATGGTCGCGTCCTCCGTTGTGGCGAACAGCACAGCCGCCACGCCGCCAGACGCAGGAACCGCGAACTCGAACCCCTCCGGGATTTCAATGCCGGGGTCGCCCGTCACCGTCACCGTGCCGGTGGCATATCCGGCCTCCTTCCGCGTCAGGTTCGCCGCCTGCGCGTGATAGTCCAGATAGATGCCATACGCGAACTGCGGGAACATGATTTTGACGGTTTCCATCATCTGATATTCCAGCAGTTCCGCCTTTTCCAGCGCGGACGGCTTCGTAAAGTCCCACGGAAAGCCGCCCTCGGTATCGTCGATGTTTGTCGGCAGATACCCCATCATCCGCGCATGGATGATTTCAGCGCTTTGGCTTTCCAGCCAACTTGGGGCTTCAAAATCATAGGTAGCCAATCTTTAGCCTCCTTTCCGTGTCAGGTCGTGTAGCTCGTTTCCAGCGTTGTCTCCTGCCACTGTTTGCCCTTGACCGTGAAGGAGACGTTCAGCGCATCCGCGCTCCACTCAAATTCAAAATTGCGCACATATTCCGTGTGGACGTTTACCATCAGCGCCTCGGTGATGGTGCGCTCCAATGCGGATTCCACCGCCTCGTGGGTCTGCTGCGCCAGGGCGCTTTCGCCCTCGATGCCAATATCCGTGGAGTAGGCAAGGCAGCGGTCGCGCTCCGTGCAGACCACCTTGCGGCACCACTGCATATAAGTCTCGTACCCCGTGGAGACGGTCATTTTATGTGAGCCGTCCAGCCGGAAGTCTCCTTTGTCATAGTCAAAATAGACGCTCGGCTGATAGGGCCTGTTGACCCCCTGCGTTGGCACCGTGATTTCCGGCACCTCAAATACAGGGAATAGGGTTTCTGCCAATTATGCCACCTCCTCGCTATTGGATGTCCGTTGCCGGACGGATGATGTCAATGACCACCGCGTCATGCTGTACCCAGGCCACCAGCACCCGGTCGCCCGGTTTCAGCCACCGCATCATTTCCGGGATAAGGACATGGTGCTGGTGCTGGCCGTCTGTGGTGTCGCTCCCAAGGCTGCTGACCGGCGCGTCTGGTCTGACCGGCGCGTCCTGCGCCGTGACTGCGGATGTGCCGACCGTGCCGGTGACGCTCCCGCCGTGGGAGGAACAGGTCAAGTCCATCACGCTGTGCTGGTGCGCACCGCTGACCGCCGCCCCGATCTCCTGGGTTTTTGCCAGGATGTCGCCCGTGTCCCCAAGCGTAAGCTGTCGGCACACCAGGTAATCAGACTGCGGGATAGGCAGCGGGTAGGTATTGGTCAGCAGGCTGTAATCATCCTGTATCTCGCCGAAGTCCAGCACCAGCGACCCATAGGCCGCGTCGCCCATTCCGGCCACACGGTTATGAATGACCCCAGCCAGCTTGCTGATTCCCTCATTCGCCATAGCCGCGCACCTCCTCTCAGCTAATCGGTGTTAAGTCCATCGTCATAGACCGCCCGTCGATGTCATGCTGGATGGAAAGCACCAGCATCTCGCCGGAGATGTCCCGCGACGTGATTTTCACCTTGTCATACTTCCGCACATACGGGATGTCCGGCACCTTCACGCTCATGGTTTCCTCCGGCTCCCCGTCCTCGGCGAGTATCTCATTGGCCGCAGCCGTCGCCGTTGCCAGGTCGTCGTCGGAATCTCGGTTGTAGATCACCTGTCGCTTGCCATACTCAGTCTTGCCCTCGACCAGCGCCTCCACAGCCTGCCGCCCGTCGTCCGTTTCCTCGGAGGCGACCACCTTCACCACCGTCACCATGTCCGCAGAGGACATTTTCAGGTTGGCGGTTTCCAGGTTCTTGCCCTCCTCGAACCAGTACACCGTGTCGTTGCTGGCCTTTTCCAGTACCGACACCTTGCCCTCGCTGGCCCGGATGAAAGCGTCCACGTCGCCGTGCTTCAGCGCGTCGTCTAACAGCGTCAACAGGATGTCCGACAGGTATTCGTCCTTGTAGGTCGTCTTGGCGCAGGCATAGGACGGCCCGTTGTATTCGCTGGTCGGAATGCCCCAATCGCTGAATATTTCCTCTATCACGCTCTGCGTGGACGTGCCGTCGCTGACATATCGGTTATCCTGGGATGCCTGCAAGTCGTACAGCTCGTCGTAGCACGATAGGGAAACCTCGTCCGAACTGCCCGACTGCACCGGGTTCCATTCGATGATTTTTCCCCTGGCGACTTCCTGCGACGAACCGCCCACCTCTGCGTATATGATGATGTAGCAGTTGAGCTTGGCGATTGCCGACATATAGGAGCCGCCATACTGGATATTTGCCAGCGTCACAGACAGGTGGGCCGCCAGCTCCCCGTCGTTTTCCTCCCAGCCTAACCCGGAGGAAATCTCCGTGACATCCAGCATTTCGCCCGTCTCCCGCAGAAGGTAGACGCGGTAAGACAGCTTGGATATGTCGATTGCCATACTCCCGCGCCTCCTTTCAGCTTGCCGGTATCGTCAGCACTTGCCCTGCATAGATGAGGTTTGGATTGCTGCCGATCACGGACTTGTTTAGCTCGTAGATTTCTGTGTATCGGGAACCGCTCCCCAGCAGCGCTTTGGCGATATTCCATAGGCAGTCGCCGGATTTAACCGTGTATGTGCTGGTCTGCTCCGTCGCCGTCGTGGTGTCCGTCGTGGCCGTCGCCGCCCGTGTGCTGTCCGATGTATTGGAGCTTTGGGCGCTGGACGTTGTGGCCGTATTTTCCGCTGTGTTGACCGTGACGTGCTTCGCCTCGATGAACTCAATGGAATAATCGTAATTTCCCACGCCGCCCGTGGGGGTGTAGGTAAAGGATTTCAGATACACGTTGACGTTGATAGGCGTTTCCGTCAGCATCAAAATCAATTCCGTGTGATTCTTCCGCCACTTCTCGATGCAGTCCACCATCTCCTTTGGGGTATGGTAAAGGCTCTGCTTGATGAACGGCATATCCTTCATGTTCTCCCCAGGGAACGTCCCGCTCCAGGAGTAGGTGCAGAGCTTTAGGCCGCTCGGCATCTGCACCTCTCCCAGATTGATAAAGTCGTATGAAATGAATTTCCCGTTGGTCTTGGCCTTTATAGAGGTCGGCAACAGGCAGAACGACTGCCGCCAGCCGGTATCAACCTCTGTCAGATACAAGTCCACCTGTTACGCGCCTCCTTTCAGCGGCATATTGGCAAAGGCCCGTGCCAGACGTTCGGCCATTTCGTCGGAAAGGTCGTCTGCCATTTCCCGAATGTGCGCCTTGATAACCGCAATGATGGATTCTTCGTCCATATTGTCGCCCTCAATGCGGAACTCCGGGTGCATCTCGATCTTGACCTCCACAGGTGTACGGCTCCCGCCTGCGTCCGCAGTGCTTGTCTGCGCCGCCACGACCTCATTCGTGTCTCCGGCAATGCCGCCGTCCGCGTAGGCTCTCACGCCCAGGAGTTGGCCGGTTTTCAGCCACAAATCCATGCCGCGCTCCGACTTGCTGGGGGAGAGCGGGATAATGGCCTCCGCGCCGTCCTCGGCCACCACGCCCATATGCGGCGCGGTCATAATGCCGCCCCAGGCGTGGCCCGTTGCCGACGAATAGCCAGAACTGAAATTCCCGGAAATGTTGCTCCACAGGTTTGAGAACCAACTGCTAATGTTGCTGAACCACCCGGAGATTGTACCCCAGATGTTCGAGGCCCATGTGGGGATTGCCTCGGTCACGAATGCCGTCACGCTGTCCCACAGGCTCGTGAAGAAGCCAGGTATCGTCTCCGTAAAGAACGGCACGATTTTATTGCTCCAGATGTCCGAAGCCCATGTGGGAATCGTTTCAGTA
>JAJQBC010000100.1 GCA_021203465.1 Lachnospiraceae bacterium
AAGTGCGCTCAGTTTCATAGAGTTCTGTCCTTTTTTGTATTTTTTTTATTATACTCCGAAAAGAGGAAGGATACAATGGGAAAAATCAGGACTTTCCTACAAAACATAGGAAAAACGATTTAAAAATAGACGATTTTGAAGATGGAGAAACCATGAAAGGCGTGCTATATTTAAATACATAGAAAAAATGTACAGAATCGTTGAAAATGTTTATTTTGATACTGTGCATCATTTATAAAAAGGAGGACACAGGATTTGATTATCATTGGGGAAAAGATCAATGGTTCCATCCCAGTCGTTGCGGACGCCATTGCAAAGAGGGATGCGGAATTCATCAAAAACAGAGCGAAGGCACAGGCTGACGCGGGGGCTACTTTTATTGACTGCTGTGCGTCGGTGCCGGAGGCGGAGGAAGTTGAGACACTGAAGTGGATGATCGACTGCATTCAGGAAGCGACGGATCTTCCGATTTCTGTGGATAGCCCCAGCGCGGATGTGCTGACGCAGGTGATTCCCTATGTGAAGAAGCCCGGCTTGGTCAATTCCGTGTCCGGTGAAGGGGACAAGATCGACAAGCTGTTCCCGCTGATTGCCGGGACGAAGTGGGAAGTGATCTGCCTGCTGTCCGACGACACGGGAATTCCGAAGAGCGCTGCAGATCGTCTGCGAGTCTTTGATCACATTCTGAAGAAAGCGGATGAGTACGGGATCAAGCAGTCTCAGATGCATATTGATCCGCTGGTCGAGATGCTCTGCACCTCAGAGGATGGCATTGCGCTGAATGAAGAGGTCATCAGCACCGTGCGTAAGCGTTGCCCGAGCATTCACATTACGGCTGCGGTCAGCAACATCTCCTTCAACCTTCCGGTTAGGAAGATGGTGAACCTTGGTTTCACGGTTCTCGCCATGAAGGCAGGACTGGACAGCGCCATCCTTGATCCGCTGAACCGGGATATGATGGGCGTCATCTATGCGACGGAGGCTCTTCTCGGCCAGGATGACTACTGCATGGAGTACATCAGCGCCTACAGAGACGGTATCTTCGGACCGAAGAAATAAGGATACATAAGGCCACAGGCGGCAGCGCAGGGGAACGCCATTCGCCCGCGCAAAGCCGCTGAAAAATAAAATATTTTAAAATATGGAGGAAAACAAAATGGCAGGAATTCAGGAAGTTTATGATCTGGTAGTAAAGGGAAAAGCGAAGCTCATAGGGGGAGCGGTACAGGAAGCTCTGGACGCGGGATGTGATCCCACGGCAGTCCTGAACGAGGGCATGATCGCGGCTATGGATGAGGTCGGCGCGAAGTTTAAGGAAGGTGAGATCTTCGTACCGGAGATGCTGGTGGCGGCGAGAGCCATGAAGAAGGGTGTTGAGGTGCTTAAGCCTCATCTGGCGACCGGAGCGGCCGGAGCTGCGGGCAAGGTTATCATCGGAACGGTCATGGGCGACCTGCACGACATCGGCAAGAACCTTGTCGCGATGATGCTGGAGTCCTCGGGCTTTGAGGTGATTGATCTCGGCGTTGACGTTCCGAAGGAGAAATTTGTGGAGACCTATGAGCAGAATCCGGATACGAAGATTATCTGCTGTTCCGCACTTCTGACCACGACGATGCCGGCGCTTAAGGAGGCCGTCGAGCTTCTGAACACGCAGCCGTTCCGCTCGAAGATCAAGGTTATGGTCGGCGGAGCCCCGATCACGCAGGCCTTTGCGGATGAGATCGGTGCTGACGCTTACACGGAGGACGCGGCATCCTGCGCACAGAAGGCAAAAGAGCTTGTAGCATAAAAGCTAATAAAATCTGGCCATCAGAGATGGAGTCGTTTCGGCGGCTTCATCTTTTTTTCGTGAAAAGACGGTGGTCAAGGGCTGGATTTCGTGCTATACTTTACCATTATATCGAAAGAAGGAAGCAGTGGAATGATAGCGATTATCGACTACGATGCGGGAAATATCCGAAGCGTGGAGAAGGCGCTGGTCTTACTTGGACAGGAGGTCTGGGTTACCCGGGATCGGGAGCGGATTTTGAATGCGGACAAGGTGATCCTGCCCGGCGTGGGAGCTTTTGGCGACGCCATGCGGCATCTGGAGAAGTATGATCTTATCGACGTGATTCGTGAGGTGGCGGCGGACGGCAGGCCGTTTCTGGGTATCTGTCTGGGGCTACAGCTTTTGTTCGAAAGCAGCGAGGAGTCGCCCGGGGTGAAGGGACTCGGTATTCTGGAGGGTGAAATTCTGAAAATACCGGAGACGGATGGCCTCAAGATCCCCCATATGGGCTGGAATTCGCTCGAGCTTCAGAACGACGGACGCCTGTTTCAGGGCATTTCGGTTCATCCCTATGTCTATTTTGTCCACTCCTACTACCTGAAGGCAAAATCAGAACAGATTGTGACGGCGGCGACGCAGTACGGCACACGTATTCACGCGTCGGTCGAGCGGGGCAATGTGTATGCCTGCCAATTTCATCCGGAGAAAAGCGGTGAAGTCGGATTGAAAATGCTGAAAAATTTTGCGGAGCTGACTTAAGGAGGAAAGGATGTTTACAAAGAGAATTATTCCTTGTCTGGACGTGAATGCGGGGCGCGTTGTGAAGGGCGTCAATTTTGTCAATCTCAGGGACGCCGGGGATCCGGTCGCCGTGGGCGCGGCCTATGACCGGGCGGGTGCGGACGAGCTGGTCTTTCTTGACATCACGGCCTCCTCGGATGCGAGAAAGACGGTCGTGGACATGGTACGCCGTGTAGCGGAAACGGTGTTCATTCCCTTCACGGTTGGCGGCGGTATCCGTACGGTCGAGGATTTCCGTGCGCTGCTGCGAGAGGGGGCGGACAAGATTTCTGTGAATTCGGCGGCGATCATGCGTCCGGAGCTGATCAGCGAGGCGGCGGACAAGTTCGGCAGCCAGTGTGTGGTTGTGGCCATCGATGCGAAGCGCCGGGCGGATGGAAAGGGCTGGACGATCTATAAGAACGGCGGCCGCGTGGACATGGGCATCGACGCGGTCGAGTGGGCCATGCGGGTCTGTGAGCTCGGCGCGGGTGAGATTCTGCTGACGAGTATGGACTGCGACGGTACGAAGGCCGGTTATGACATCGAACTCACGCGGACGATCGCGGAGAACGTACCGGTGCCGGTGATTGCCTCGGGCGGAGCGGGGACGCTGGAGCATTTCCGGGAGGCGCTGACGGAGGGCAAGGCGGACGCGGCGCTGGCGGCTTCGCTGTTCCATTACAAGGAGCTGGAGATCCGGCAGGTGAAGGAGTACCTGCGGGAGCAGGGCGTATCGGTGCGCCTGTGAGGGGGGGGATAGAAGATGGCTGCGATAGCAAATGACTGGTTAGAACCCTTGAAACCAGAGTTTGGCAAACCATACTATGTGAAATTGTATAAGACAATTAAACAGGAGTACAGTACCCGCCGGATTTTTCCCCCGGCGGATGATATCTTCAACGCATTTGCATTCACTCCGCTTGCAGAGGTGAAGGTCGTCATCCTCGGGCAGGATCCCTACCATGGGGAGGGGCAGGCGCACGGCCTGTGTTTTTCGGTGAAGCCGGACGTCGAGATCCCGCCCTCGCTCGTGAATATCTATCAGGAGCTGCACGACGATTGCGGCTGCTACATTCCCAACAACGGTTACCTCGAGAAGTGGGCCAGGCAGGGCGTCATGCTGCTGAACACGGTGCTGACCTGCGCGCACATCAGGCGAATTCCTACCGCGGCATCGGCTGGGAGGAGTTCACCGATGCGGCGATCCGCGTGCTGAACGAGCAGGATCGCCCGATCGTTTTTCTGCTCTGGGGGACGCCGGCCCGCCGCAAGAAGGAGATGCTGAACAATCCGAAGCATCTGATCCTCGAGGCGCCGCATCCGAGTCCGCTCTCGGCCTACCGCGGTTTCTTCGGCTACCGTCATTTCAGCCGGACGAATGAGTTTCTTACGCGAAATGGTTTGACGCCGATCGACTGGCAGATCGAGAACCGGTAAGAGTACCACATCTACAATAAGGGCGTTGCCTTCCTCTGACAGCGCCCGCTGCACTCCTTCAGGGTGCAGAAATTACCCACTCAGAAATAACTTAAAAGTTATTGACAAGGCAATAACTTTTAAGTATAATGTACGGAAAGGAGAGATACTTATCAAGTATCCGGTCTATTTTTACAGGGAAAAGAATGGAAAAGAGCCTGTAAAGGAGTTTTTGCTTAGCTTGAAGAAGCGGGCAGACAAGGATAGTCGTATTAATCTGAACAAGATTAACGATTATATTCAGATGCTGAGCGAGTACGGCGTTGCCGCGGGGGAACCGTATGTGAAACATCTGGATGGCGAGATATGGGAGCTTCGCCCGCTGAGAAACCGAATATTATTTGTGGCATGGCATGACAATAGCTATATTTTATTGCATCCGTTTATGAAAAAGACGCAGAAAACACCAGCCAGAGAGATCAGAAAGGCAAAGCGTGAATATGCGGATTTACTGGAAAGGGGATTGGAGTATGAATAAAATGACGGAAAATCCAGCGATCGGGAGTAACTGGGAAGAGGTAAGGAGAGAGATTTTCACGCCTCAGGAGATCGCAGAGAGCGATTTACGGGTTGCTTTGATCGGAGAAATCATCAAGGCCAGACAGGAGCAGGGAATCAGTCAGAAAAAGCTGGAGGAGCTGAGCGGTGTGAAACAGCCGGTCATCGCAAGGCTGGAAAAAGGGAGCACCAGCCCGCAACTGGACACAATTCTGAAAATACTGGCTCCTCTCGGGAAGACGCTTGCAGTTGTTCCTCTTCGGCCTCAGCCAGAGAAGTGAGTCTCAGCCGGGCGAATGAATCTTTGCGCGGAATTGCCTCCTGAATAACACCGGCAGGTTTGGCGGCTTAGAAGGAATTCTTGATGGAAGAGAGGATCAAGATGGCCGACACGGTCATCTCTTCTGTCATAATGGGGCTCTCGAGGAGTCCTTTTTTGATGCAGTCCGCGACGTGTTCCACCTCGTAGACGAGCTCGTGCTCGCAGGGATGGGAGAGAGTCCTTGTCATACCGTCGTGGAAGTAAACAGTTGCCTCGCGCGCTTTCCAGTAGGACGGGATCTCAACACGGGCTTTTTCGCCGTAGAGCCAGCCGGAGTGAGAAGTCTCAGAGCGGGTGCTGGTTTTGTTTGCGGCGAGCAGTCCGTTTTCCAGCAGAAAACTCATGGCGAACTGATCCTCCACACCGGAAGCGCTGCGCGTGCAGAGTCCCTGCGCTTTGGTGACTTTGCTGTCAAAAAGATACTGTAATAATTGCAGGCAGTAGACGCCGTTCGAGTAGAGTGGGCCGCCGCCCAGCTCCTCACTGAAAAACCAGGAATTGTAGCCCGGGTCGAAGGAGCTGGAGAAATCCGCCATCGTGACTTCCCCGAGGACGCCTTCCGCGATCATTTGCCTGATTTCCTGCATGACGGGGAGGAAGACGACCTTCTCGGCCTCCATGAAAAATTTCCCTTTTTCACGCGCGATTGCGAATAAATCACGGGAGTCCTCCGCGGACAGCGTGCAGGGCTTCTCGCAGAGCACGTGGTGTCCGCTCTCCAACGCCAGCTTCGCATACCGATAGTGCAGGCTGTTTACCATCGAGACGTAGACAACGTCGATGTCTGGATCAGAGAGTAGCTCCTCGTAGCTGCCGTAGGCGCGCGGGACGCTCCAAAGCTGCGCTTTCTCCCTCGCGTGATCGAGATCCCGGGAGGCGAGCGCCAGCACCTCGCTGCTGTCGGTGTCGCGGACGGCGGCGATGAAGCGCGGGGTGATGGAGGAGGTGCTGAGGATTCCGTATCTTAATTTCATGATAATCTCCATTTTACGGGAGAACAATCCAGGAAGGCCTGAATTGTTCTCTTACTGTCAGTGTGTGATGTTTTTCTTTCATCGAATCGTTTCCATGGAAATGTTCCATGTGTTTTTGTAAGCCTCAAAAGAGACCTGTCAGAAGAGACCTGTCAGGCTTCCTTCCGCCGTTCCAGGTTCTTCCAGGCCGTGCTCAGCATCAGCTTGATGCGGTTCAGCTGGTTGACCTCGCTCGCGCCGGGGTCATAGTCGATCGCGACGATGTTTGCCTCCGGGTTACGGCGGCGCAGCTCCTTGATGACGCCCTTGCCGACGATATGGTTCGGTAGGCAGGCGAAGGGCTGCGTGCAGACGATGTTCGGCGTGTCGTTCTCAATGAGTTCGAGCATCTCGCCGGTCAGGAACCAGCCCTCGCCGGTCTGGTTGCCGAGGGAGACGATGTCCTTCGCCATATCGGCCATGTGGTCGATATTCGAGGCCGGGTAGAAGTGCAGGCTCTTTGCCAGCGCCTTATTCGCCGGAGCGCGGAAAAATTCGAGCGCCCGGATGCCGAGCCGCCCCATGCGGGCGGTGCTCTTTTTCTTGCCCAGATACTGTGCCTTGAACTCCGTGTTCTTGAAGCAGTAGAGCAGGAAGTCCATGAGGTCCGGCACGACCGCCTCCGCGCCTTCCGCTTCGAGCAGGTCCACGAGGCCGTTGTTCGCGGACGGCGAGAACTTCACGAGGATCTCCCCGACGACGCCGACGCGCGGCTTCTGTTCGTTGGTCACGAGAATGCTGTCGAACTCCTCGACGATCTCGTTGCACAGACGCTTAAAGCCCCTCCAGGACGGACGCTTCTGCATCAGGAAACGGCTGCAGCGCTCGTTCAGCTGCTCATAGACCCGGTTTGCCTCGCCCGGTACGATCTCGTAGGGGCGGGTGTGGTAGAGCACCTTCATGAACAGGTCCCCGAAGATCAGTCCATAGAGCGCTTTGATCAGCATCTCAGGCGTATATTTGAAGCCCGGGTTCTTCTCGAGTCCGCTTAAGTTCACGGAAATGACCGGAACGTCCGGATAACCCGCGTTCTCCAGCGCGCGGCGGATAAAGCCGATATAGTTCGACGCGCGGCAGCCGCCTCCGGTCTGGGTGATCAGGATGGCGGTCTTCGTGAGGTCGTAGCGGCCGGAGAGGACAGCCTCCATGATCTGCCCGACGACGATCAGCGAGGGATAGCAGGCGTCGTTGTTGACATATTTCAGGCCGAGGTCCACGGCTTTCCGGCCGGCTCGCGGCAGCACGTCGATCTTGTAGCCGCAGGAGCGGAAGGCCGGCTGCAGCAGATTGAAGTGGATCGGCGACATGTCGGGGCAGAGGATGGTGTAGGTCTTCCGCATCTCCTCTGTAAAAATCACGCGCTCATAGGACGAGGGGACGATGCAGCGCTTTTCCTGCTTCTTCTCGCGCACGCGGATGGCCGAGAGCAGCGAGCGCACGCGGATGCGCGCCGCGCCGAGGTTGCTGACCTCGTCGATCTTGAGGCAGGTATAAATCTTGCCGGAATTGCTTAAGATTTCGTTCACCTGATCGGTTGTCACGGCGTCGAGCCCGCAGCCGAAGGAGTTCAGCTGGATCAGGTCGAGGTCATCGCGCGTCTTCACGAAATCCGCGGCCGCATAGAGACGGGAGTGGTACATCCACTGGTCCATGACGCGCAAGGGTCGTTCGCCCGAGAGCAGGTGCGAGACGCTGTCCTCGGTCAGCACGGCGAGCCCGTAACCGTTGATCAGCTCGGGAATACCGTGGTTAATCTCATTGTCAACGTGGTAGGGGCGGCCGGCCAGCACGATGCCGTGCGCGTGGTGCTCCTCCATCCATTTCAGGGTCTCCTCGCCTTTTTTCGTGATGTCGAGGCGCTCCTGTCGCAGCTCTTCCCAGGCTGCCTTCGCGGCGTCCATGATCTCCGCCGCCGTCATGCCCTGTTCGCCCTCGAACTCTTCGATGAGCCGTTTTGTCAGTATTTCGAGCGATTCGAAGCTTAGGAAGGGATTGCGAAAATCGCAGCGGCCATCCTTCAATTCCTCCACGTTGTTCTTGATATTTTCCGCGTAGGAGGTGACGATCGGGCAGTTATAATTGTTGTTCGCGTCTGCAAACTCCTGCCGCTCGTAGGGTACGCAGGGGTAGAAGATGAACGGAATGTTGTGCTGCAATAGCCACATAATATGGCCGTGCGCCAGCTTGGCCGGGTAACACTCGGACTCACTGGGGATCGACTCGATGCCCTGCTCGTAGATCTCGTGGGTCGAGTCGGGGGAGAGCACCACCCGGTATTTCAGCTTCGTAAAGAAGGTGAACCAGAAGGGGTAGTTCTCATACATATTCAGCACGCGCGGGATGCCGACGAGGCCGCGGGAGGCTTCCTCCTCCGGGAGCGGCTCGTAGCCGAAGAGCCGTTCCAGCTTGTAGGCGAAGAGGTTCGGCGTAGGGTTCTCCTTTTTCTTTTGGCCGAGCCCGCGCTCGCAGCGGTTGCCGGAGATGTAGCGGCGTCCGCCGGAGAATTTGTTGATGGTCAGGCGGCAGTTGTTCGTGCAGCTGCGGCATTTCGTCATGGAGGTCGAATACTCGAGCGCCTCCATCTCCTCGCGGCTCAGCATCGTCGTCGCCTGCCCCTCGTAGCGTTCGCGCGCGATCAGCGCCGCGCCGAAAGCGCCCATGATACCGGCGATGTCGGGGCGAACGACCTCACACTCCGCGATCGTCTCTAGGCTGCGCAGCACCGCGTTGTTGTAGAAGGTGCCGCCCTGCACGACGATGTGGCTGCCGAGCGAGGAGGCGTCCGAGACCTTGATAACCTTAAAAAGCGCGTTCTTGATGACCGAGTAGGCGAGGCCGGCGGAAATGTCATCCACGCCCGCGCCCTCCTTCTGCGCCTGTTTGACGCGCGAGTTCATGAAGACCGTGCAGCGCGTACCCAGATCGATCGGGTGCTGCGCAAAGAGAGCCGCCTGCGCGAAGTCCTGGATTGAGAGGTTCAGCGATTTCGCAAAGGTCTCGATGAAGGAGCCGCAGCCGGACGAGCAGGCCTCGTTGAGCTGTACGTTGTCAACGGTCTGATTTTTAATACGGATGCACTTCATATCCTGCCCGCCGATGTCGAGGATGCAGTCCACCTGCGGGTCAAAGAAGGACGCCGCGTAATAGTGGGAGATCGTCTCGACCTCGCCTTCGTCGAGCATCAGCGCGGCCTTCACGAGTGCTTCGCCGTAGCCGGTGGAGCAGGAGCGGACGATATGCGCCTTCTCGGGCAGATGGTCGAATAGGTCTTTTAGCGCTTCCAGCGTAATATGTAGGGTGCTTCCGTCATTATTGTGGTAGAAAGAGTAGAGCAGCGAGCCGTCGTCCGCGACCAGCGCGATCTTTGTCGTCGTCGACCCGGCGTCGATGCCGAGGAAGCAGTCGCCCTCGTAGCTCGCAAGATCCCGCTTCTGTACGGTGGCCTGCGCATGCCGCTTCTCGAAGGCATCGAACTCGGCCTGATCCTTGAAGAGCGGGTCGAGACGGCCGATCTCGAAGGCGATCTCGATCTTTGCATGCAGCCGGTCGATCATATCCTTCGCGGGGATGGCGTTCTCTCTCTTTGAGAGGAGAGCCGAGCCGGAGGCCGCGAAGAGATGGGAAAATTTCGGGATGATCGTGTGTTCCTCATCGAGTTTCAGCGTGCGGATGAAGCTTTCGCGCAGCTCCGAGAGGAAGTGCAGCGGGCCGCCGAGGAAAGCGACGTGTCCGCGGATCGGTTTGCCGCAGGCCAGACCGCTGATCGTCTGGTTGACGACTGCCTGAAAGATGGAGGCCGCCAGGTCTTCCTTCGTCGCGCCCTCGTTGATCAGGGGCTGGATGTCCGTCTTCGCGAAGACGCCGCAGCGCGCCGCAATCGAGTAGAGCGCCTTATAATTTTTTGCGTATTCATTGAGTTCGCTCGCGTCGGTCTGCAGAAGGGAGGCCATCTGGTCGATGAAGGAGCCGGTGCCCCCGGCGCAGATGCCGTTCATGCGCTGCTCGACGTTGCCGCCCTCGAAATAGATGATCTTCGCGTCCTCGCCGCCGAGCTCGATCGCCACGTCAGTCTTCGGCGCGTAGGTCTCGAGCGCCTCCGCGACCGCGACGACCTCCTGCACGAAGGGAACGTCGAGATACTGCGCGAGCGTCAGCCCACCCGAGCCCGTGATGACGGGCCAGATGTCGATCGGCCCGAGCTTTGCGGTGGCGCGCTCCAGAAGCTCCGCCAGCGTCTCCTGAATATTTGCAAAATGGCGCTCATAGTCGGAGAACAGAAAATGATTTTCCTCATCGAGCACCGCGATTTTTACAGTGGTGGAACCGATGTCGATTCCCAGTCGATAACATGGATTCATATGATTTCGGCAGCACGGCTGCCTTTCACCTCACATCTTTCGTATTTTCAGTGTAAACCATGATAAATTATATGTGGAGCGACGGGGGAAGTCTATAAAATTTCCGTTAAGATTGGAATGCCGTTGTTTTGAGTGAAAGAGCCGGGGCAGGATGGTGAGTTTGTCCTGTCCGGCTTCATGCGTCAGAATTTCGAAAATAATGTTCCAGGCCTTTTACAGGAGGAAGATTACGGTACTCCATGCGATGTTGATAGACCAGGCGCACCGCTTCTTCAGAGTCCTTTCTGACAAGACTGTCGTACATGCGCTGATGTTCATCGAGAGAGCGATCCTGATAGGGAAGCCCTCTTAAAATCAGCAGATAGGTAAGCCGATCTGTGTGTGTGATGCCGCGGGTCATGATTTCCCGGACCAGCGGGTAGTTGGCAGCATCAAAAAGAAGCTCATGGAAAGACTGATCGACGGGAAAGAATTTTTTCCCGCTCGGGTCTATCTCGGCAATGCGTTTCTGCAGCGCCAGATTGGACTCCAGCCGTGCCAGGTCTTCAGGGTCAATCTGTTCGCACAGCTGAACCATCATCTGGCTTTCCACCGCGGCGCGCATGAACTGCATTTCCCGGATAATATGATAATCAATCGGTGAGACAAAAATTCCGCACTGGGGGAAGATGTCGACCAGATATCTTTCCTGCAGCCGGAAAAAAGCCTCGCGAATCGGCGTGCGGCTGCACCCGAAACGTCCGGCGAGTGCCGGTTCGTTTAAGGGCATTCCCGGATACAGGGTCAGATCCATAATATTCTGATATAAAATGCGGAAAATGTAGTCACTCCATTTTTCCCCGGGGTTGCGCATGGGTATCTCTAAATTTTCAATAATCTGTGTGTCCTGAAGTGAATTTGCCATGAACGCCTCCGAATCAATATCCCGTAAAAACTTCGTATATCTTATCATAAAATTCTGAAAAAAAAAAGAGTTGACAGAGAATGATCCAGATGCTATAAATATATTAATATATTAATATATCATTTTTGAGGAGGAGAAAAATGAATTCTTACGAGAGGATTATCACGGTGTTGGAAGGAAAGATACCGGATGTACTTCCGGTCGCGCCCTTTCTGAGTAATCATGCGGCGAAGATCGCAGGCGTTCCACTAAGCAGTTATTACTGCGATGGAAAGCTTATGGGACGGGTGCTATATGAAGCCTGGGAACGCTATGGTTATGACATGATCTTCGCGCAGTCGGACAATTATTACATCGCGGAGGGAATGGGACTGGAGACCCGTAAAGAAGGAGAATTGCTGCCCTGCATCACGAATCATCCGGTATCTTCTTTCGCGGAGGCGGCCAGAACCCTGAAGGTGCCGGATCCGTACAGTGACGGGAGAATGCCGGTCTATCTCGACGCATTGGATTATCTCAACGCCAGAGTAGGAAAGAAAGTTGCGCTGCGCGGTACAGGTACGGGCATGTTTTCGCTTCTTTCTCATCTCTACGGGCTGGAGAATTTTCTGATGGATGTAGGAGAGATGGCCATGGGAGTTGAGGAGGAAGATCCGGATGCACTCGAAGATGCAAAGATGTTTCATGAGGCGATGGAGATCTGCACGGAGACGCTGGTGCGGTTCAGCACGGCAGAAATTGAAGCCGGAGCAAATGTCGTGCACATGGGTGATTCTCTGGGATCCCTGAACGTGATTTCACCATCCATATTCCGCGGATATGTATGGCCCTATCTCAGGGAATATTTTGAGCGTATGCAGCCGGTATTCAAAAAATATCATGCATTTGGACTTCTTCACATCTGTGGTGACAACAGCCGGGTTCTGGAGGATTATGTCGCCACGGGTGCGGATCTGTATGAGATGGATTACAAGATGGACGTGGCTAAAACAAAGCAGCAGGTGGATGGCCGGATGACGCTTCTCGGAAATGTGAATCCTGCGGAACTGGTTCAGGCATCTGCGGAACAGATACGCGAGACCTGTCGGAAAATTGTTCGGGATGGAGCTGCCGGAGGAAAGTTTATTCTGGGAACCGGGTGCGAGACCGGCACGATCACACCGCCGGAAAATATTCACGCAATGGTTGAGGTGGCTCACAGTTACCATTATGAGGGCTGAACCCTGAATCGGGAAAAATCATGTGGTCAATTGGACATTTCCATGTTATACTGATTCCAAAAAGCAGTAGAAGGGAAGTGCCATATGAAGTGGCTTGACAGGATGGAGCGCAGGTTTGGAAAATACGCGATCCGGAATCTGATGAATTATATTATCATGCTGTACGCGGCGGGCTTTGTGATCGATATTTTCGCGCCGAATCTCTACAGTACGTGGCTGGCGCTTGACGCGAAGGCGATTCTGCACGGGCAGATCTGGCGTATCTTCACCTTTATCATTCAGCCACCTTCGTCGAGCATCCTGTTCATCATGTTCGCGCTCTATCTTTACTACCTGATCGGACGGGCGCTGGAGTACCAGTGGGGGGCCTTCCGCTTCAACCTGTATTTCTTTTCAGGGATGCTGCTGCATGTGATTGCCTGTCTTCTGATTTATCTGGTGATGGGCGTGAACCTTTCGCTCGGCTCCTTTTATCTGAACCTTTCACTTTTCCTTGTGTATGCGGCGCTGTTTCCGGACGTGCAGTTTATGTTATTTTTCATCATTCCGATCAAGGCGAAGTGGCTGGGAATCATTGAGGGCGTCTATTATGGCCTGACGATTCTGGCAGGTTTCTTCGTGCCGGTCGGGAGCTCGCTGTGGTTCTCGCTGTTGAATGCCGGCATTTTCACTTACCGGGCGAACAGCGTGGCGGCGCTGGTATCGCTGCTGAATTTCATTGTTTTCTTTCTTGCAAGCAGGAAGAACCAGTTCTCGCCGAAGCAGGCGAAGCGCCGTAGGACCTACACGAAGCAGATTCGTACAGCTGCGCAGGGGCAGGGGCATCACCGCTGCGCAATCTGTGGGCGTACGGAGGCGGACGGTGAGGATCTGGAGTTCCGCTTCTGCTCCAAATGCATCGGCAGCTATGAGTATTGTCAGGATCATCTGTTCACACATGAACACCGAAAGTGATGATATCAGGCTCAAAAGGTGGTAGAACCGTTTCTATCACCTTTTTTTTGCGCTCACATAAGATAAAGGGAAAGAAGAAAAAGAAAGGATTCTGGTGAAAAATGGAACAATTTAAGAGATGTCCCGCCAATCGCGGCGGTGTGCCCATGCGCATGGGCCTGGATGAATACCCGCTCGCCATGGACTATGTTCCCTGGCAGCACTGGCATACAGTTTATGATCTGGAGAAGGGGCTGAAGCGTGGTACGATCTTTCCGGAGCTTCATAAGCCGTTTCTCGGCGTGAGAGGAGGGTGCAGGTAGATGGCGCAGAACAATAAACCGAGCAGGAAGCAGATGCTGGACTGGGTGGATATGGTCAGCTTTGCGGTCGTGGAGTCGAACCTGTATCTCGACACGCACCCGGAGGATCCCGCGGCGCTGGCTTATTTTGAGGAGAATAAAATGCTCCGTGAGCAGGCACTGAAGGACTATGCTGCGCTCTATGGGCCGCTGAACATCGACTGTGCGACGGGCATGAACGGAAAATGGGACTGGGTAGAACAGCCCTGGCCATGGGAAGGAGGCGCCTGCTGAATGTGGAATTATGAGAAGAGACTGGAGTATCCTGTAAATATTACGAATCCCAATCCAGAGATGGCAAAGCTTATCATCTCCCAGTTTGGAGGTCCGAATCGCGGCGGGTTATACAAATCAGCAATATCCGCGGCATGTCTGTTTGGGATTGCAGTTTTCGGGCGGCGGTGCTATAGTTAAGATATCTTTGAAAAGCGGGGAGAGACGGAGGCGAAGGATGAACATTATTATCGCGGGATGCGGACAGGTCGGGCAGGTGCTGGCGGAACAGCTCTGTCTGGACGAACATGACGTGACGGTGATCGATGAAGATTCGGAGGCGGTACAGCGTGTGGTTTACTCCGCGGACGCCAGAGGGGTGATCGGGAACGCCGCAAGCCTGAATATTCAGATGGAGGCGGGCGTCGACAGCGCGGACCTGCTGATCGCAGTGACAGACGCGGATGAGGTGAACCTGCTCTGCTGTCTGATTGCGAAGAAATCGGGGGGATGCCAGACGATCGCGCGCGTGCGCAATCCGGTCTATCATCAGGAGATTCATCACTTTAAGGAAGATCTCGGTTTGTCGATGGTCATCAACCCGGAGCTGACAGCGGCGATGGAGATTTCGAGACTGTTCCGCTTCCCGTCCGCGATCGACATCGATACCTTTGCCAACGGACGGATTGAGTTGCTGCGTTTCCATCTGCAGCCGGGGAATCCGCTCTGTGCGAAGAAGATCAAGAACCTGGAGGAGCTGTCCCGCTGCGAGGTGCTGATCTGCATTGTCGAGCGACAGGGGCAGACGCTGATTCCGGACGGCGATATGGAGCTGCAGGAGGGCGATACGATTTCCATCGTGGCCTCGCCGGCGAACGCGAGCCGCTTTTTCCGGATGATCGGGATTGAGACAAATCAGGTAAAAAATACGATGCTGATCGGCGGGGGCAAGGTTGCTTTCTATCTGGCAAGGCGCCTGATCGAGATGGGCATTCAGGTGAAGATCGTGGAGAAGGACCGCGCGAGCTGCGAGCTTTTGAGCGATCTGCTGCCGAAAGCCACGATTATCTATGGAGACGGGCGTGACGAGGCTCTTCTCGCAGAAGAGGGATTGGCGCGGGCGGAGGGCTTTGCGGCGCTGACCAATCAGGATGAGGAGAATGTCATGATGTCCCTCTATGCCAAGCACATGAGCCGGGCAAAGATTATCACCAAGATCGATCAGGATACCTACCACGCGATTATTGACTCTCTCGATATCGGGAGTCTGATTTATCCGAAGCACATTACGGCTGAGACGATCATCCAGTATGTGCGCGCGATGCAGAATTCGATTGACAGCAACGTGCAGTCGCTGTATCGGCTTGTGGACGGGAAGGCGGAGGCGCTGGAGTTTATTATTCACAAGCAGAGCGAGTTGACGGACGTACCGCTGCAGGAGCTGAAGCTCCGGGATGATCTGCTGGTCTGTGCGATTTACCGGAAGAGAAAGACCATTATCCCCAAGGGGCAGGACTGCCTGCGGGTCGGTGATTCCGTCGTTGTCATCACGACGAACACCGGCGAGTTGAAAGATCTGCGGGATATTCTGAAAAAAACGCGAGCGGCGGGATAAGGCGGGAGAGCGGCGATGAACAGGAAAATGGTACGCTATATCATTGGAAGCGTGGTGCTGCTGGAAGCGTTGTTTTTGTTGTTGCCGGCGCTGACCGCCCTGATCTACCGGGAAAAATGCCTGTGGGCTTTTCTCGCGACTTCGCTGATCTGTATTGTATGCGGATGGTTGATGCGGGGTCGGAAAAAGCCGGAGAACACGACGATTTTCTCTATGGAGGGCTACACGAGCGTGGCGTTGTGCTGGATCGTGATGAGTTTCTTCGGCGCGCTGGCGCTCTACTTAAGCGGCTCTTTTCCCAATCCGGTAGACGCGCTTTTTGAGATTATTTCCGGTTTCACGACGACCGGTTCCACGGTGATGGCGGATGTGGAGTCGGCTCCTCGCGCGGTGCTGATGTGGAGGAGCTTTTCGCACTGGATCGGCGGCATGGGGATTCTTGTCTTCGTGCTGGCGGTGCTGCCTTCAACGGGCGCGTCCAGCATGTATCTGATGAAGGCGGAGAGCCCGGGACCGTCGGTCGGCAAGCTGGTGCCGAAGGTGCGCGGCTCGGCGAAGCTTCTGTATCTGATCTATATGTTTTTGACTGTGGTCGAGATGATCTGCCTGCTTGTGTCCGGTTGCCCGCTTTTCAACTCGATTAATCTCTCCTTCGCTACGGCTGGAACCGGCGGTTTCGGCGTGCTGAACAGCAGTGCGGCGGATTATAACGCGGTGACGCAGTGGATTCTCACCGTCTTCATGATCCTGTTCGGTGTGAATTTTAACGTCTACTTTCTCTTTTATATGAAGAAGTTCAAGGACGGCCTGCGCAGCGAGGAGCTGCGCACCTATCTCGGGATTATCGGCGTGAGCGTTCTTGTGATTGTAGTTAATATTTACCACATCTATCAGAATGTGGGCGCGACCCTGCGCCACGCGGCCTTTCAGGTGGCCTCGATTATCACGACGACGGGCTTCACGACCGCGGATTTTGACCAGTGGCCGGAGCTGTCGCGGACGATTCTGGTGTTGTTGATGTTCATCGGCGCTTGTGCGGGCAGCACCGGCGGCGGCATCAAGGTGATGCGCGTGAAAATCATGGCGAAAACGGTGCTGAAGGAGCTGGACTTTATCATCCATCCGCGCAATGTACGGAAGATCCGCTTTGAGGGGAAGACGGTGGAGCACGAGGTGTTGCGCTCGATCAACGTTTTCCTGATCACTTATATCGTTATTTTTGTGGCCTCGCTGCTGATCATTTCGCTCGATAATTTCGACGGGATCACGAACTTCACCGCCGTGGCCGCGACGATCAACAACATCGGCCCCGGTCTGAACGGCGTCGGCGCAACGCAGAACTTTGCGGCATTTTCCAACCTGTCGAAGCTGGTGTTCTGCTTTGACATGCTCGCGGGCAGGCTCGAGATTTTCCCGATGCTGATTCCGGCGGTCTATCTCGCCAAAAAGAGGGCACGGTAATAGATACAGATGCTTTTTTCCCTGCTCCGGAACACGATCTTTTCGAACAGGCTCCGGAGCAGTTCGTTTTTCTGCTGAATTCCGGGAGCAGAGGAGTAAAGAGAGGTAAAACAGACGCCGGTATCTGCGAGGTCACATTTGATTGTGTGCAGAACTGCCGTTTCCAGTTCCTGTATGGATAGATAATGGCTCTGCGGGCAGGTTCCTTTCGCGTAGCGGCAGCACTGAAGAGCACCGATCCGGGAACTTCTGGTGAGCGAACCGCCGCAGCAGCCGCAGCGCACGAGCCCCTGAAACAGAAAGGCAGCGGGCGCGGGTTTTGCTGTGTGAGTGATGTCAGATTCTCCCAGCTTTTTCTGCACACTTTGAAAAAGGCTTTCTGAAATCAATGCTTCGTGACAGCCAGACACGAGGGTCATTTCGTCTTGCACGCACCGGCGCAGCTTTCCGGTGTAGATCGGATTGCCCAAAATATAGCGGACAGCGCGTGCTTCGAAGGGATTCCCGCGTATGGTCAATATATTTCTTTCATTCAGCTTCCGCGCGATCGCGCGGTAGGAGCTTCCACTCAGAAAATCCTCATAGATCATGGAGACGACGGGCGCGCGCGCCGAATCAGGGGCGAAATAGCCGTTTTCCATGCGATAGCCGAAGGGCGGAATGGAGACGACGCCACCCCGTGAAAATTTCTCATTCATGCCGCGGCGCACTTCCTCCGCCAGATTGATGGAGTAATACTCGTCCATGGCTTCGAGTAGCGCCTCGATCAGGATGGAGGTCGGGTCGCCGGAGAGCTGCTCTGTGATGGAGAGCACGTCGATGCCGCATTCCCGACGCAGCATGGACTTGTAGAGGATACTGTCCTGACGGTTCCGCGCGAAGCGCGAGAATTTCCAGAGCAGGATCACATCAAAGGGGCGGGGCTTTCGCTTCGCCTCGGCGATCATGCGCAGGAAAGCGGGACGGTTCTGCGCCTTCCTGCCGCTGAAGCCCTCGTCCAGATAGATATGTTCGTCCGGCAGGCACATGTCGTGCCTTTGGGCGTATTCCCTGATGCGTTTCAGCTGACTGTCCGGGGAAAATTCGAGCTGATCCTCGGTGGAGACGCGGATGTAGGCGGCTGCGGTTTTCATATTGTCAATTTATGCAGGAAGAAGGAAGCATATACTATAAAAGCCTCGGCGCTTATGTGAACTGTGTGCTCGAAAGAGTACGACATGCGGTTAGGACTCTAAGAGGGATAAATGCCTGCATGCAAGAGTACAGAAGTCCCGAACGGGCAGGGCTGTATGATAAATGGGATAGAAAAGCCTTGATTTTGGCGCCTGAACCGATGAATGACCGCACATAAGTCTGGAACCGGAGCAGGTGACTTTCATGATGGAGTGAGGAGAATATGGGAAGACTGAGAGAACTGACGGCGCTTCCCTCGCGCATCGCCACGGAGCAGGGCGAGAGAAGCTGGGAGAGCCTCACGGAGCGGGAGCGTAAGACCGCACTGTGGCGGATGAAAAAGGAACTGGAAAGACAGCGGAAGAAAATGGGTTTTGTATAACCTGCCGCGATTCGGAGGTCCTGATGGGGAGCTGGGTGCGAGCATGCGCTACCTCTCGCAGAGGTACACGATGCCTTATAAGGAGTGCGCGGCTGTGCTGACAGACATTGGGACGGAGGACGTGGTACCATGACTCTAGAGAATGTCAATTTTCCCTGTAAATTCAAGGAAAAATGAACTTTTGAAAAGCGGTTTTGAAAAAATTTTGATTTACATAATTTTT
>JAJQBC010000046.1 GCA_021203465.1 Lachnospiraceae bacterium
CTCTATTGAAGCTTTTCGCGGATGTGTTCAACTTGCACTTGCAATTTTCGACTTTTGCTTTTTTGATGATTTTAAGTATAATTGGGTAAGAAAATTACTTTACAAGGATTTACATAGGAAATAGGAGATAAATATGCCACAGTTAAGCAGACGCGTAGGAACCTTTACCGACTCGGTCATCCGCCGGATGACCCGCATCAGCGACCAGTACGGAGCCATCAATCTCTCGCAGGGCTTCCCGGACTTCGATCCGCCAAAACCTCTTATGGACGCGCTCGCGAAGGCCGCCTATGAAGGGCCGCACCAATACTCCATCACCTTCGGCGCGAAAAATTTCCGGCAGGCGCTGGCCAAAAAGCAGGCAAAAGCGATCGGGCGCGCGATTGACCCGGAGACGGAGATCGTCGTCACCTGCGGCGCGACCGAGGCCATGATGTGCGCGATGATGACCATCTGCAATCCCGGCGACAAGGTCATCGTCTTCTCTCCCTTCTATGAAAACTACGGGGCAGACGCGATTCTCTCCGGCGCAGATCCAATCTACGTTCCACTCGTGCCGCCGGAGTATCAGTTTGACCCCGCACTGATCGAGGACGGCTTCCGGCAGGGCGCGAAGGCCATCATCCTCTGCAATCCCTCCAATCCCTGCGGGAAGGTATTTACGAGGGAGGAGCTTGTCACAATCGGGGAACTCGCACTGAAATACGACGCCTTCGTCGTCACGGACGAGGTCTACGAGCACATGGTCTACGAGCCGAATGTCCACATCTGCATGGCCTCTCTCCCGGGAATGTACGAGCACACGATCACCTGTAATTCCCTGTCAAAGACCTTCTCCATCACAGGCTGGCGGCTCGGCTATCTGATCGGACCCGCAGATGTCGTCGAGGCTGCAAAGAAGGTACACGACTTTCTGACTGTGGGCGCGGCTGCCCCGCTGCAGGAAGCCGCAGCGGTCGGGCTGCGCTTCGACGAGAGTTACTATGAGGAATTGCGCAATCTCTACACGAAGAAGCGCGACTTTTTCCTGAAAGGACTCGATGAGGCAGGCCTCACACACAATGTCCCACAGGGCACCTATTTTGTGATGGTGGATATTCAAGAATTTCTTGATCTCCCGCAGCTCGCGGGCTGGACGGACCTGCAGTTCTGCGAGTGGATGATCCGGAACGTCGGCGTGGCGGCTGTGCCGGGTTCGAGCTTCTTCCGCGAACCGGTCAATCACTACATCCGCTTCCACTTCGCGCGGGAGGAAGAAACGCTCTCCGAGGTGATCCGCCGACTGTGCAAAATGAGAGATCTGCTGGAGCAATGAACCCAAAAAATCCATTGACTTTTTCCGGCATGCGATGCTAAAATGCGAAAAAGGACGCGACCGTTAGCGAAAAATGTGCAAACCGACTTAAGGCTTGCACGTTTCGTTTTTATAAGGAGTAAAATTATGGAAAAGACAAATAAGATGGCAACCATGCCGATGGGAAAGCTCGTGCTGAACATGTCGCTGCCGCTGATGTTCTCACTGCTCGTGCAGTCGCTCTACAACATCGTGGACGGCATTTACGTGGCGCGGATCAGCGAGAAAGCGCTGACCGCCACCTCGCTCGCCTATCCGATGCAACTTCTGATGATCGCTTTTTCCGTCGGCACCAGCGTGGGACTCAACGCGCTGCTCTCGCGAAATATCGGCGCCAAAAATTATGAGGAGGCCGGTCAGATCGCCACAACGGGGTTTTGTCTGGCTCTTGCCAGCACCGTCGTCTTCATGCTGATCGGCGCGTTTGCCGCCACACCCTTCGCCTCGGCCTTCACTTCGGACGCGGAGACAGCCCTTCTCTGCAGCCAGTATCTCACGATCTGCATGCTGTTCTGCGCCGGAATCTTCGTGGAGACGCTCGCGCAGCGCCTGCTGCAGGCCACCGGTAATACAATGCTCAGCATGGTTTCCCTCGTCGTAGGCGCGGTGACAAACATCATTCTTGACCCGATCCTGATCTTCGGCCTCATTGGCTTTCCGGCGCTCGGCATCCGCGGCGCAGCGATTGCGACCGTCATCGGGCAGTGGCTGGGAGCCGCGGTGGCTCTTCTTCTGAATGCTTTCCGGAATCCTGAGGTGAAATTCGTGTTCCGCGGCTTCCATTTTTCCGGAAAACGGCTGCTCGCTATCTATCAGGTGGGACTGCCGACAATCGTGATGCAGGCGATGGGTTCGATCATGATCTCCGCCGTCAACAGCATCCTGATGCCCTTCTCCGCGACGGCGGTGGCGTTTTTCGGCGTCTACTATAAGCTGCAGAATTTCCTGATCATGCCCCTGCAGGGTCTCGGACAGGCCGCGATTCCCATCGTCGGCTTTAACTACGGCGCAAAAAATGAGAAACGGATTCTGGAAATGTTGCGCGTGATGCTGCCCGCTGCCGTCGTCGTAATGCTGATCGGCACTGCCCTCTTCTGTATCTTCCCGGCACAGCTTTTGCAGCTCTTCTCCGCCGGAGAGGACATGCTCGCGATCGGCGTTCCCACGCTGCGGATCATCTCCATCACCTTCGCACTGACCGCGGTGACGACCATCCTCGGCTACAGCATGTCCGGTCTCGGCGACGGCTTGATCAATATGCTCGGCACCGCGATCCGCCAGCTCATCCTGCTCGTCCCGATGCTCTGGCTCTTCTCGAAGCTCTTCGGCATCTCACATGCATGGTACGCCTTCTGGATCTCGGAGGGCGTGGCGGCGCTCTATGCGGCGCTGGCCTCGCGGCGGGGGCTGAAAAAAAGAAACATTCTAAAATAAAATCACTCGATGGCAATATAGTGATTTTCCTCCACCGCAGGCTGCTGGACCGCCTTCGGCACTGTCAGGATCAGCGTGCCGTTCTCGAACCGCGCCTTGATATCCTCCTGCTTCACATCTTCGCCCACATAGAAGGATCTGCTGAACGAACCGCTGTAGCGCTCCCGGCGAATATATCTGCCGTTCTCGTCCTTCTGGTCGTTATGGGAATCGCTGGTAGCCGCGATCGTCAGGTAACCATCCTTCAGCTCCGCTTTCACATTTTCCTTTGCAATGCCCGGAAGATTCATCGTGATCTCATAGTCGGAATCATGCTCCTTCACATCTGTCCGCATCATTTCCGCCGCGCTGTTGTTCGATGCATACGCCGCCGTTCTGAGCGGACTGAAAAATGCATCATCAAAAAACTCATCCCACAAATTCTCTGCGTAAATACTTGGTCTCAACATTGTTCATCACTCCTTTTCTCTGTATCATGTTTATCGTTTCCGGAACTCCGGAGAGGTATTCTGTTTTCTTTCTTCTCTTTTGTTCTATATGTATTATAACACATATTATTAGCTAAGTCAAGGGGCGAGTGCTAATTTTTGTGAAATATTTGTGAATTCTATATTGCTATTCTCGATCATTTCTGTTATGCTTAATTCAGTTGAATTTGAATCAAATTGATTTGAATAAAATCGAGCTGAATAAGAATGCTTTTGGGAGGCTGAAATGTTTATAGGAAGGGAAAAAGAACTTGCCAGTCTGCAGGAACTGTATGACCGTGCCGGTTTCGGAATGTCTGTAATCTACGGCAGAAGAAGAATTGGCAAATCCACGTTGATAACAGAATTCACCAGGGACAAAAAACCATCTTTTACACCGCGACCAAAGTGGGTGCAGCACGCAATCTGGAACTATTCACACAGCAGGTTCTGTTCTTTTTTGACCCATCCTTAAGCGACGCCTCCTTCCCTTCCCTGAAGTCTGTCTTCGATTATATGACGGGTAAGCTTGGCTCTGAAAAAGTAATTCTCGTGATTGACGAGCTGCCATATTGGGCCGAGAAAAACGAAGCACTTCTGTCAATCCTGCAAAAATATATCGACACAGAATGGCAGGATAAAAATCTGATGATTATTCTCTGCGGCTCTGCGCTCAGCTTTATGGAAAATAAGGTCCTGAGTGAAGAAAGTCCGCTGTTCGGCAGAAGAAGCTCGCAGATCAGACTGGAAGCCTTTGACTATAAAACCGCCGCGCTTTTTGTCCCCGGCTATTCTTTCGAGGACAAGGCCCTCTGCTATGGCGTCACAGGAGGTGTCGCCAAATATCTTGCCCTGATGGATCCTGAAAAAGACATTCACGATAATATCAAAAGGCTTTTTTTTCAGAGGGACGGATACCTCTATGATGAAACACGAAATCTTCTGATGCAGGAGTTTTCAGAAGTAGCGCTTGTCAACAATATCATCGAGCAGATTGCCTCCGGCATCAATACCGTCAACCAGATTGCGCAGAAAACCGGCGAAAACCTTTCTACGGTTCTGTACTCGCTTGACAAACTGATCCATATTGGTCTTGTCCAGAAAAAGAAGTGCATCACGGAGGAAAAAAACAAAAAGAAAACGCAGTATATTCTGAAGGATCATATGTTTCAGTTCTGGTACCGATTCATTCCAAAAGCGGTCAGCGTTATTGAAATGGGGCAGGGGGAGCGCTATTATGACAAAATCGTTCAGAATCAGCTGCATACCTACATGGGCAGTGTCTTCGAGGATATGTGCCGATACTATACATTAGAGCAGGGTATTCAAGGAGCATTCGGTAATTTTCTGACAAATGTCGGGACCTGGTGGGGAATCGAAACCCTCGATTCTGCTTCCGGAAAATATCAGCAAGCTGCAGATATTGATGTTGTGGGAATCTCAGATATTGATAAAACTGTTGTTTTAGGAGAATGTAAATTTAAAAAGGAAAAAGTCGACAGGGATGTTTACGATACGCTGATCCGGCGCTCTGCAGTCATTCATGGTAAATATCGAATCGTCCGATACCTGTTTTTCTCCCTGAGCGGATATACGGACTGGTTTAAAGCCCTTCCGGGTAATGACGTCGTACTGTTCACTCTGGAGGATCTTTATCGCGAAACGCCGACATAGCTTTTCAAGAATTATAAGAAAGGACAGGTATTTCCATGTTTTCAGATCACATTCGCCATTTTCTGAAAAGAATAAAAAGCCCCGGCGCCGTCTGGGTCATGGCTTCCGGCGTGCTCACAGCCGCCGCCATCATATATCCCCGCTTTGGTCTGCTTGCGTGGGTATCCCTGATTCCTTACTTTCTGACTCTGTATCAGAATACCGACCCGGAAAATGGGAAACGGCCTCTGTTCCGGACAGGCTTTCTGTTCGGTTTAAGCTTCTATCTCCCGCTCTTCTCCTTTTTCTGTGCACTCTATCCCCTGGACTCCGCCGGACTTAGTCCGATGGAAGCTTTGGCAGTCGTCTTACTTGCTCTCTTCGGATTGTCCGCGCTCTACAGCCTGCCGCACGCGCTTCTGCCCTGCGCACTGCGACTGCTGCAAAAACGGGGCATCCGCAGGCAGCGAACGCTGCTTACACCGTTGTCAATCGCGGCTCTGTGGATCCTCGCCGAATGGCTTGATTCACAGACGTGTCTGGGAATGCCCTGGGGCAGGCTTGCGGTTTCTCAGTACCGTCTGACGCTACTGATACAGAGCGCTTCGCTGCTGGGTTCCTGTTTTGTCAGCTTTCTGATCGCTCTTTTCAATGCCCTGCTGGCGCAGGGGATCCGACAACATTTTCAGCAGGAAATCATGGATGAGAATGGCATGGCTCCAAAGAGTGCAGTTATGAAGGAAGAATCTGCAGGTAATTCGCCCCTAAAAAACACGCCATCCAACAAGCGGAAGCACGAAAAGCATTGCGGAATCATCTGCATTCTATGCGCCGCTGTACTTTTCCTGGGAAATTTGTTATATGGATTGATTTCCATGAATATCGAACCGGAACCTACCGAAACCATTTCCGTGGCGATCGTCCAGGGCAATCTGTCCACTTCGGAAAAATGGGGAGATGGCGGAGAACTCCTCTCGCTGGAACACTATCTGAATATGACGAGGGAACTGTCGACGGAAGAAGATGCCGACCTGATAGTCTGGACCGAAAGCTGTATTCCCGTTGTTCTGAACGGATACCCGGAGATTTCGCAGCAGATAGCGGAAACTGCCATGGACTGCAACGCAGTCATTCTGGTCGGCGCTTATTATTATGATGGAACCAATCACTACAACGCGGTCTATGCCTTCTATCCGGACGGCACGGTGAGCGACCAGCCCTACTGCAAGCGCAGACTGGTGGCCTTCGGCGAATATATGCCGCGCTCGGCCATCCTCGAATCTTTAGTTCCCACTCTGGCGGAGCTCAATCTGATGCAGTCCGCGTTCACGCCTGGAACGGACAGCGCCATATTTTCCACGGATTTCGGCGCGGTCGGGGGACTCGTCTGCTTTGACGGAGTCTTCGAGGCGCCGGCCCTTTCTTCTGTACGGGACGGCGCGGAGCTTCTGGCGCTGCTGAGCAACGACGCTTGGTACGACAGCTCCTACGCGGTCTCCAATCTGCTGGGACACGCCGTGCTGCGCGCGGTAGAAAACGGCCGCTCCGTCGTGCGCGGCGCGAATACCGGGATCTCCGCCGTCATCGACGCGAAGGGCCGGATTCAGACGGAATCGAATCTGCGAACCGCGGAAGTCATTCGCGGGGAAGTGTCGCTTTACAGCCACCGCACCCTTTATTCCTGTGTGGGAAATCTGTGGGAGCTGATCTGTCTTTTGTATGTCCTTGGGCTTTTGGTGCCGGTGAGAAAGAAAACTGCTTAAGTACCAAAAATTCTTATCGTTGTATCACCTGAAACGCAGATATACTTTTTAATGCGTGAATCACCACAACCAACAGGAGCGCGAGACTGATCCACTGGCTGGTCGACAGGCCAAACCAGATGCCGCGGGCCTCATCTCCGCGGAAAAATTCAAGGACAAAGCGCAGGGCCGCATAGGCGCCCATATAAAGAAACAGTAAATCGGATTTCTTTCTCAGCCTGTTTTTGACTGCCAGCAGCAGGAGAAACAGCAGCAAATGTCCGGCGGCTTCCACCAGCTGACTCGGAAAGAGCGGTACGCCCGCCGGAGCCAGCGAACCTTCCGGGAACACGACGCCCCAGGAGACCTCGACGCCGTAACAGCAGCCGCCCAGGAAACAGCCGATGCGCGCGATGGACATGAAGAGCGGCGTCGCGGGAACGAAGAGTTCGATAACGGTCTGCCCATCCAGCTCGTAGTGCCTGGTATACAGCCACTGCAGAAGAATCAGCATGAGCGCGCCGCCGTAAAACACCAGACTGGAAAATGCCACTTCCAGAATCATGCCGGGATGCGCGCTATAATAGGTCCAGTTCTCAATGATCCCGGGAAGATTGACGAGAAAGCCCATCAGTGTGCCGCCCGCGAGAATGCTGATGATGCAGTTGGCAAAAAGGCTGATGATATGATAGAGTGACAGTCTGTGGTTCTCCTCCAGCCGCGAATTAGCGGCGTTCAGATAGATAAAGACCGCCAGAAGTCCCAGCACTGTCATGAACCAGTATCCGCTGATCTGAAAGTCGCCGTATGAAAAGATAATCGGACACATCCTGCCGTCCTCCTTTTTCAATCGCAATAAATTCTGCCAATAAGAATCATCGTGAACAGCAAAACGTCTTGCCGTTCACGATAGCTTTTACCTTATTTCTATGGATACTGATAATATAAATGTTTACACGCATGCATCTGCCTCGCCGACGGACGCAGCAACAGAATCATCAATCTGTATCGTTGGCTTATTCCCCGGTCTATTCATTCGCCGGAGTCTCGTTCGGCTCATCGGACGAATCTCCATCCTCTTCGTCAGGTGGATTCTCGCCCGCTCCTTCAGGCCTCTCCCTTTCCGGCTCGTCAACGATGGCTTCGAGCGCGCCGTCAGAAGAAGATGCCTCCGATTCTGCATCTGTGTTCGTCTCCTGCTCGGCTACCTGTGGTTCCTCCTGCGCAGCTGCCAAAAGCATGATCTGCTCCACGGGTGCCTCCGCCTGCTCCTCATCCATATCCACGATTACTTCTCCCGCCGATTCTGTCATTAAAGCAGCGGCCACTTCTTCATTAGAGTCATCACTCTGAGCCATTACTAAGCTAACAGTCAAGGAATTCCCCTGTTTTATAACTGAACAGGAAACAAGCTCCCCGCATTCCACACCGTGATTCTCTCTGTTTCCACAAGCCCATCCTTCACACTTAGTACACCGCTGATGATAGGCTTTTTCATCCTCATCCATCGTTTTGGCGCAATAAGTGTGTTCGCACCCCATTATGTAGTGTCCGTCATCCTCGTCCTGACAAATCCATTCTCCGCATGCGGAACACTCTTCATGTATAGCCTCCTCACATGCACAATGCCCACAGGACAACTGATAATGGTTTTCTTCGTCTCCATCCTCATCTAATTCGCACGCATAATGCTGTCCACAGTCCAGCAGTCTGTGAGCATTTTCGTCAACCTCTTCTTCATCATCATACATGCATATGCAGTGACAACCACATGCCAGCAGGCCATGGCCTTCTTCGCACGCGTAATGTTCACAGTCTTCTAGCAACTCATGCTCACCGCCATCACAGGCGTAGTGGCCACAATCCAGTTCCGTATGCTCCTCTCCCGCGCAGGCGTAATGTCCGCAATTGAGCTTACTGTGGTCGCCATCCGCACAGGCGTAATGGCCGCAGGCGAGCAGCGTATGTGTTCCATCGCTGCACGCGTAGTGTCCACAGGCCAACTGGCTGTGGTCACCACTCACGTTCGAAAGGTGTCCGCAGGACAGGAGGCTGATGCTTATATTGCTGTTCACACTGTTTTTTGCACTGCTGCTCGTTTTGTTGTGATTACAGTTTTCGCAGGCGTAATCCCCGCAATCTAACAGGCTGTGGTCGCCACCCGCGCAGACGTAGTGTCCACAGGCCAGCAGGCTGTGATCGCTGCCATCGCACATATAATGTCCGCAGGCAAGCAGCGTGTGATCCCCGTCCGCACAGGCGTAATGGCTGCAGGCAAGCAGACTGTGATCCCCATCCTCGCACGCATAATGCCCACACTCAAGCAACGTGTGATCGCCGTCCGCACAGGAATAATGTCCGCAGGCCAGCCTCTTCAGATGAGTCCCTTCCTCACACCCATAGTGTCCGCATTTCAGCTTCACATGCAGTCCTGACTCACACGCGTAATGCCCGCAGCCCATCTTCGTATGTGATCCTGACTCGCAGGCATAGTGCCCGCAGGCAAGCTGGCTGTGATTTCCCATAGCCGTGCATGCGTAGTGGCCGCAGGCAAGCTGCTCATCATGATCTCCCTCCTCGCACGCGTAATGTCCGCAGTCGAGCTGACTGTGATCTCCCGAAGCCGTGCACGCGTAGTGGCCGCAGTCAAGCTGGGTGGTATGATCGATAAAATACCCTATTTCGCACCCATAATGACCGCAGGCTATCTTTGAGTGATCGCCCGTACAGATACAATGCTCTCCGCAGGCGCCAAGGCCGTGTCCGGCATGACACGCATAATTCCCGCAGTTCAGCATTTCATGATCATCCGAATTGGCCGAGTCGCCGGGGTCTTCCGAGCTGTGTACTCCGCAGGCAAAATACGTCACGCTGCTGTACGTGCACCCCAGAAGCAGCGTCGTACAGGCCAGGCACAAAAATGCCATGATCGAAAGTATGATTGCGCTGCGGCGCGGGTTCCTCTGCTTTTCCTTCTTTCTCATCCTTCTCCTCCTGCAAAAGCTGTGTAAAAACTATCCCTGTTGTTTTGAGGTTTCTTCCAGATAACGGAAGATTCCGGAAAGAGTTTCTTTCGCGATCGCCTGAAAATCAAACTGCTTTACAAAATCGACGGCCTCCTGTATCTTCTCCGGCGGGATATCATACAGTCGAAAGGCATTTTTCAGAAAGGCTTCGACCTTCTGGTCCATCGTGAACCACATATTACAGGGCACGGTCATGAAGCCCCGCATGATGCCGCCCGTCGCGATTTCCAGAATATAAAAGTCCTTCGTCTGAAGCTCCGGCAGATATTCCTTAAATATACGCTCCAGCTTGCCGGTGACCGTCTGCTGGATCAGCGCGGAGGTCTTCGGCAGAGAATAGGCGGAGCTATATACGTCCCGCAGGTTCTCATTCAGCTCCACAATGTGCAGCTGCAGCGCCGTCTCCGCCGCATAGAGAAGGAGCTTGTCCTTCGTCTTCCCCGCGAGCAGCTTCTCGGACGTCGAGAACTGGCTCTCCAGGACAAAGCCGATCAGCTCGCAGAGCACATCCTCCTTGGTGCGGAAGTGGCTGTTGAACGCGCCGACGCTGATCCCCAGCTTCGTCGTGATACTCCGGACCGTGGTATCGGTAAAGCCATTTTCCAGAAAGCTCTCCGCTGCGGCGTTCACAATCCTGCGCCTCATCGCGTCGCTCTGCTCTTTTGAAGTCTTTGCCATCCGTTCTCCTCTCTGTCCTTTTACATATCTCCTTGCTTAATGAGGACGTGTCTTTATAAAATTAATCTACCATACTTCCATAGTGGTGTCAACAAAAATTGGAAAATTTATTTTTAGATCAGGAAGCAGCCCATCTGCATCGACGACGATATCGGACGGGTTCTGTGCAAAATAAAAGAACGGTAGCGCAAACGCGGTGCCCGGCAAAACGATCTGCCCGGATCATGAATGATTTTATCCAAATCAAGAAAGAATATAAAGACAACGATATAGAGCAGAGAGGGTAAACGGAATGGCACTCGATTATAGCGAAACAGCAGACAAAATCATAGAGGCGGTCGGTGGTCCGGACAACATCGCGAGCGCGGGTCACTGTATGACCCGCCTCCGCCTCGTACTGCAGGATGAGAGCAGAGCAGACGATGAGGCAGTCCGGAAAATCAAGGGTGTAAAGAGCGTCATCCATCAGGGCGGCCAGTATCAGATTGTCATCGGCAACGAGGTGGCAAACCTTTTCAAAGAGTTCAAAGCCAGAGGAGATTTTGGCGGCGGCTCATCCGCCGCGCCACAAAAAGCACAGGGAAGCGTGATACAGAGACTGTTCGGTTTCATATCCGGCTGTATGACGCCCCTGCTCCCGGCCATGCTCGGCTGCGGCATGGTGAAAGTAGTCCTGACGCTGCTGACCACGTTCGCAGGTCTGGATAGCTCCGGTTCTACTTATATTATCCTCAACGCGATGGGGGATTGTTTCTTCACATTTCTGCCGATTTTTCTCGCATATACGACCGCAAAGAAGCTGGATGGTTCGCCCATGCTGTTTATGGTCGTCGGCGCGGCGCTGGTCTATCCGGATCTGGTGACGCTGCTGACAGACAGTTCCCTGGAGACGGGAACATTTCTGGGAATGGACTGTACCTGGTTCTTTGGAATTCCGGTGATCTGTGCGACCTATGCCTCGTCCGTGCTGCCGATCCTTCTGATGGCGCCGGTCATGAAGCGGGTCGAGGATTTCGCCGACAAAGTTTCCCCCAATGTATTAAAGTCCTTCCTGAAACCGTTGATCTTCGTCATCATCTGTGTCCCGGTCGCCCTCTGCATTCTCGGGCCGGTCGGCAATGTGGCGGGCAATGCGCTGTCCGGCGCCTTCAGCGCGATGTACAATACCGTGCCGTGGCTCACGATCTGCCTGCTCTCCGCGGCGATGCCGTTTATTGTCATGACTGGCATGCACTATGCATTGATTCCGCTGGCGGTAAATAATCTGGCGTTGCTCGGCTTCGACGCGCTGCTGCTGACTACCATGTTCTGCTCGAACCTGGCGCAGGGCGGCGCCTCTTTCGGCGTCGGCTTCAAAACAAAGGATACGGAGACGAAATCGGAGGGAATCGCCTGCGGGATCTCCGCCGTCGTGGCAGGCGTCACGGAACCGGCCATGTACGGGATCAACCTTCGCTTTGGGAAGCCCATGCTGGCCGCCGTCATCGGCGCCGGTGTGTCCGGCCTGTTCTGCGGTATTTTTCACGTAGTCGGCTATACCATGGGCGGTTCCCCGTCGCTGCTGACCCTGATCTGCTTTATCGGGGGAGACGAGCCGATGCGCGGCGTTGTCTTTGGCGCGGTCGGAGCGCTCATCACGATTGTGATTTCTTTCGCGCTGGCCTTTATTCTGTATAAAGACCCGGCTGAAGAACCAATCGCTGCACAGACCGGGCCCGCTGCCATGTCAGAACCTCTCCCGGAACTGTTTACGCTTTTATCCCCGATGTCCGGCGAGCTTGTGAAGCTGGAGGATGTCCCGGACGAGGTGTTTGCATCAAAAGCGCTCGGCGAAGGCGTGGCGATAATTCCGAGTGAAGGAAAAGTCGTCGCCCCCTGTGACGGAGTTGTCTCCGCCATGATGGATACAAGACACGCGATTGGCATCGCCACCCCGCGGGGGATGGAGCTTCTGATCCATGTCGGCCTGAATACGGTAGAGCTTGGCGGGAAATTCTATGAGTACAAAGTCATGGAGGGCGACACTGTGAAGACCGGCGACGTGCTGATCGAGTTCGACATCGACGGCATCCGGGAAGCGGGTTATCCGCTGCATACCCCGGTGCTTGTGACCAATGCCGACGAGTATGGATTCGTCCGGGCCACGGATGCGCGGTCTGTGAAGACCGGCGATGTGTTGCTGACGATTTCCCGAAGAGAGGAGCAGGAAAAATAAAATGTCTGTTTTTAAGAAGGATTTTCTCTGGGGCGGCGCCACAGCGGCAAACCAGTACGAGGGCGCATGGGATATCGACGGGAAGGGACCGTCAATATCCGACATGTGCACAAATGGTTCCCATATAACGCCGAAGCGCGTGACGCCAATATTGGAGGAAGGGACGCTGTACCCGAGCCGCGAGGCGACCGATTTCTACCATCATTATAAGGAGGATATTGCGCTGGCGGCCGAGATGGGTTTCCGCTGTTTCCGCATGTCCATCAACTGGAGCCGGATTTTCCCGACAGGGATGGAGAAGGAGCCGAATGAGGCCGGCCTGCAGTTCTACGATCATGTCTTCGATGAACTGAGAAAATACAACATCGAACCGCTGGTCACAATCTCCCACTATGAGATTCCCTATGCGCTTGTTGAGAAATATAACGGCTGGTACAGCCGCGAAGTGATCGGCTGTTTTCTTCGCTACTGTGAAGTCATCTTTGAGCGCTATCAGGACAAGGTAAAGTACTGGCTTACCTTCAATGAAATCAACTCCGGCACGCTTCCGATGGGGGCGATTCTGTCGCTTGGCTGTGTGCAGGGATACTGCGGCCCGGTGAACAAGGTTCCCGACGAAAAGCAGATCCGTTACCAAGGGCTGCATCACCAGTTTGTGGCCAGTGCCGCAGCCGTGAAGCTGGCGCACGAAAGGTACCCGCAGTTCCGGATGGGCTGCATGACGCTCTTCGCCACGAAATACCCCTATACCTGTAATCCGAACGATATTCTAAAGTGTCAGTATGAGATGCGCCAGATGAACTGGTTCACATCGGACGTTCAGGTGCGCGGCGCGTATCCATCCTATATGAACCGTTTTTTCAGGGAAAATAACATTGTGATCAAAAAAGAATCGGGAGACGATGAACTTCTGCGAGCAGGTACCGTAGATTTCTTCACGTTCAGCTATTATATGAGTACCTGTGAAACCGCAGATTCCGCAGCAGCTGCGGCTAGCGGCAATCTGATCGGCGGCTGCGCCAATCCTTATCTGAAGGCGAGCGACTGGGGCTGGCAGATTGACCCGAAGGGGCTGCGCTATTCCCTGAATGAGATTTATGACCGCTACCAGATTCCGCTGATGGTCGTCGAGAACGGGCTCGGCGCATGCGATCAGAAAGAAATGGACGGCAGCATCCATGACGACTATCGCATTGCCTATCTGCGCCAGCATATCGAGCAGATGAAGGAGGCCGTAAAAGACGGCGTCGACCTGATGGGCTACACGCCCTGGGGCTGGATCGACGTGGTCAGCGCCTCCACCGGTGAGATGGCAAAGCGTTATGGTTTCGTCTATGTAGAAAAATATGACGATGGCAGCAGAGATCTGAGCAGGTGGAAAAAAGATTCCTTTTTCTGGTACAAAAAAGTTATCCGCTCAAATGGAGAAGATCTGTAGAATTCTCAGAGAAAAAGCAGGAGGCCTTTTCCCGGTCTCCTGCCCTTTTATGTTTATTCCAGCTCGAACGCGCCGGTGTACAGCTGATAATACGTACCCCTCTGCGCAATCAGATCGTCGTGGTCGCCGCGCTCGATGATGCGCCCATGGTCGAGCACCATGATCGCCTTGCTGTTCCGCACGGTGGACAGCCGGTGGGCGATGACGAATACCGTCCTGCCCTCCATCAGGTGATCCATGCCGTCCTGCACCAGCGCCTCCGTACGGGTATCAATGGAGCTCGTCGCCTCATCGAGAATCATACACGGCGGATTTGCGACGGCGGCGCGGGCGATGGACAGAAGCTGCCTCTGCCCCTGTGAGAGGTTCGCGCCGTTTCCAGCAAGCTCTGTCTGATAGCCCTGTGGCAGCCGGGAAATAAAGCTGTCCGCATTCGTCAGCTTCACGGCCGCGATGCACTCCTCATCCGTGGCGTCCAGCCTGCCGTAGCGGATATTGTCCATGACCGTGCCGGTGAAGAGATTGACGTCCTGCAGCACAATGCCAAGAGAGCGGCGCAGATCCGGCTTGCGGATCTTGTTGATATTGATTCCGTCGTAGCGCACCTTGCCGTCCTCAATATCATAAAAGCGGTTGATCAGGTTGGTGATCGTCGTCTTTCCGGCGCCGGTCGCGCCAACGAAGGCGATCTTCTGACCCGGCTTCGCGTAGAGGGAAATATCATGCAGCACCATCTTATCCGGATTGTAGCCGAAGTCCACATGCTCCAGCTGGATGTCACCTTTCAGTTCCGTATAGGTCACGGTTCCGTCTGCCTGATGCGGGTGCCGCCACGCCCAGAGGCCGGTGGTGTGGTCTGCTTCTTTCAAATTCCCCTGCTCATCCTTCTCGGCGTTCACGAGCGTGACATAGCCGTTATCCTGCTCAGGCTCCTCATCGATCAGCGCGAAGACTCGCCCCGCGCCCGCGATAGCCATGGCAATCATCGCCACCTGATTGGACACCTGACCGATGGTCTGCGAGAACTGCCTCGACATGCTTAAGAACGAAATGATGATACCGGCGGAAATCGCTTCCGTCCCCGCAAGACCCACGTTCGTCACGCCGAGCCAGATCAGCAGCGCGCCGACGACCGCCAGCACTACATAAAGAAGGTTCCCCAGATTGTTCAGGATCGGCATCAGGATATTGCCATAGAGATGTGCCGCTTTTCCATCCTCGAAGAGCTGCTCATTCAGCTTCAGAAAATTTGCCTTGCTCTCCTCCTCGTGGTTGAACACCTTCACAACCTTCTGCCCGTCCATGATCTCCTCGATAAAGCCTTCCTCCTCGGCCAGAGATTTCTGCTGCGCTCTCATATATTTAGAACTTAAGCCACCGAAATTTCTTGTGATAAACAGCATCAGGGCAGAGAAGGCGAACACCACCAGCGTCAGCCAGAGGCTGTAATACAGCATCAGACCGATAATCACGATGATGGTCAGACCGGACTGAAAGATCATCGGCAGGCTCTGGCTCAGCATCTGCCGGATCGCGTCCGTGTCATTTGTGTAGGTACTCATGATGTCGCCGTGCGCGTGCGTATCAAAGTATTTGATCGGCAGGGTCTCCATACGGTCAAACATATCCTCCCGCAGATGCATCAGCGTGCCCTGCGTGACGCTTGCCATAATTCTCATGAATATAAAAGACGACACAACGCCCAGCACATAGATGGTTCCCATGATGGTCAGGATGGAAACCAGACTGTCCCATACCGAAGCCAGACCGCTTGTGATGCCCGGCGTGATGCACTCGTCGATTAGCCGCTGCAGGAATGCTGTGGATATAACAGACGCGACGGCGCTGACCACGATGCAAATCATCACGACGACCAGCTGCAGCGGATAATAGTGAAACAAATATTTGATCAGTCGGCTGAAATTGCCCGGTTTTCTGGATTTATTGTCTCTCATTTCAGACCGCCTCCTTACTCTTCGTCTGCGTCTCAAACGCTTCCTTATAAATACCGTTCAGAGCCAACAACTCCTCGTGGGTTCCCTGCTCCGCGATCTTCCCGTCATCCAGCACGAGGATCATGTCCGCGTCTTGCACGGAGGAAACCCGCTGTGCGATGATAATCTTTGTCGTATCCGGAATCTCATTCTGGAACGCCCGGCGAATCAGAGCGTCCGTCTTCGTGTCAACCGCGGATGTGGAGTCGTCGAGGATCAGGATCTTCGGCTTCTTCAGCAGCGCCCGCGCGATACAGAGTCTCTGCTTCTGTCCGCCGGAAACATTGGTACCGCCGCGCTCGATGCGTGTGTCATAACGGTCGGGCAGCTGCTCGATGAATTCCTCCGCCTGCGCCGCCCGGCACGCCTCCACCAGCTCCTCATCGGTAGCCTCTTTATTGCCCCAGCGCAGATTATCCCTGATTGTACCGGAAAACAGCACATTTTTCTGCAGGACGACGGAGACTGCGTCGCGCAGCGTCTCGAGGTCATATTCCCGGACATCGTGTCCGCCGACCTTCACACTACCCTCGCTGACGTCGTAGAGACGTGAGATGAGCTGGATCAGCGTCGTCTTGGACGAGCCGGTGCCTCCCATGATACCCACCGTCTGCCCGGATTTGATATGCAAGCTGATATCCGACAGGGCTGCCTTTTTGCTGTCTTTATGATAGCGGAAGGAAACATGGTCGAAGTCGATGCTTCCGTCCGGCACTTCCGTCAGCCCGTTCTCGGGCGATTCAAGCGAGCTGCCCCATGTGAGCACTTCCGCGACACGTTCCCCGGATTCCATCGCCATACTGACCATGACAAATACCATAGAGAGCATCATCATGGAGGAGAGAATCTGTACGCCGTAGTTGATCAGCGAGGAGAGCTGCCCGGTCGTGAGACTTGAACCCGCCGTGTTGATGATGATGTTCGCGCCGAAAAAGCTGATCAGCATAAAGGCGGCATAAATGCAGAACATCATGAACGGGCGGTTGAGGGCGAGGATCTTCTCCACTCTCGTAAAGTCGTCGCAGACCTCCCGCGCCGCCCTGTCGAACTTTTCCTTCTCATAATCCTCACGTACAAAGGATTTCACGACGCGGATCCCGGCGACATTCTCCTGCACGGAATTGTTGAGCGCATCGTACTTTTTGAAAATCCTTTTGAAAATCGGATGCACGTGCAGCGCAATCCCGAAAAGGACGACGCCCAGGATCGGAAGCAGCGCAAGGAAGATAAGCGACATCCGGACGTTGATCGAGAGGCTCATCACCAGAGAAAATACAAGCATCAGCGGCGTGCGGACCGCGATACGGATGGTCATCTGGTATGCGTTCTGAATATTCGTCACATCCGTCGTCATCCTCGTCACCAGCGAGGACATCGAGAAATAGTCAATATCCGCGAAGGAAAAATCCTGAATCCTGAAAAACAGGTCCTCCCGCAGATTTTTGGCGAAGCCGCAGGACGCGGTGGAAGCCATCGCGCCGGAGAGCACGCCGAAAAGCAGCGAGAGCAACGCCATGACGATCAGGATGACGGCCAGCCGCAGGATCGGCCCAATCGCCTCGCCTGTCATCCGATCGATCAGGCTCGCCATGATCAGCGGCAGCAGGCATTCAAATACCACCTCAATTGCCACAAAAAGCGGCGTCAATATGGATTCCTTTTTATATTGCCGCACACTTTTCAATAATGTCTTTAACATAGTAGGTAATCCTTCCTTTCTTTGTTTCAAAAGCACGCGTTTAACAGCATACGTTTGATATGTTTTAAATTAACACCCGCATGGGAAACCGGGCATTCATTTTATCGAATCATTTACTTTTTCGAGCAGACCGTAAAGCCTTGCTTTTTCTTCTTCATTAAGACTCGCCAGCAGAACCCTCTCGCCCTCCTGTAAGTCCTTCTCAATTGATATGCAGAGCTCCCTTCCTTTTTCTGTAAGCCGAACAAACTTCTGCCGTCTGTCATCCGCGGGAACATAGCCCTGCACCAGGCCTTTCTTTTCCAGCCGAACGACAATACCGGCCGCCGTGGACTGCGCAACTTCAAGATGCTTTTCCAGCAATTTCAACGGCACATCCTCGGCGCCCATCTGCCGAAGAAGCATCAGCAAGCGCACCTGCCGAAATGTAATGCCGTATGAATCGAATCGTTCATTCGCCCTCTTTGTCATCTTGATGTCAATATGTTTGATCAAAGCGACACAGTCCCTGTCGTGGTCCTGCATCATATGTCTCACCTCCTCCGTCTGTCTGAAAC